>JAZDPZ010000057.1:0-3065 GCA_043797105.1 bacterium
GCTGACAGCTATTTTAGTCTTGTTTTGAATTTCTTTAATCATGGCAGTTATTTTATCAGTAGCCTGTACAGACTGACCTGCAAGTTTTTTAACTTCTTCAGCAACAACAGCAAAACCTTTGCCGTGTTCTCCAGCTCTTGCAGCTTCTATGGCAGCATTAAGAGCTAATAAATTAGTTTGAGAAGCTATGTTTTTAATTAAATCTACTATTACTTCAATATCAGAACCTAATTTACCGAGTTCATTAATAGTTTTAGCTGTCTCAGAAGAGCTTACTTTAATGAGATTCATTTTATTAATGGCATTTTTAGCTTGAATGCGTCCTTCATCCGCATTTTGTTCAGTTTTGTTAGATATGCCAACAGCATTTTCAGTGCCATTAGAAATTTTTTGAATGGCTCCATTGATATTATTTATATTTATCAAGCTATTATCAACATTTTTGGCTTGTTCTTTAGCATTAGAAGCTAATTGAGAAACATTTTTAGCAATTTGTTGAGTTCCTGAGGCTAATTGAGAAACACTATTAGCCACCTGCTGAGTCCCTTGAGCCAATTGAGAAATACTATTAGCTACCTGTTGAGATCCTTGAGCCGTTTGATCAGAAGCAGAACTCATTTCTTCCGTACTTGCAGATATTTCTTCAACTGAATTAGCCACTTGTTTTACAAAAGTACGCACCTGTGAAGTTAATGTATTTAATGAAACGCCTAATTGTCCGATTTCATCGTTGGACTCAACCTGTATCTCTTTAATTTGTATATTGCCGTTAGCATCTTTTTCTATACCTTTAATCATTGCTTCAAGAGGTTTTGCAATTATACGCGATATAAACAGACCAACAAAAATAGATATTATAATTGCAAGAAATATTGTTCCTATAATCATTTTATTTGCAAAAGCAGCTTCAATATTATTTTGTTTGTTAATTTCATCTGCAGATTTTGCGTTATAATTGGCAATATCTCTTAAATAATCAGCAAGGTCTTTTAATACTAATTCACTAGACTTAAAATAAGCATAAGCTTCTTTTGATTTTCCACTGAGAGCCAATTGTACAGCTTTATCCTGTATTTCTGAAAATTTTTCCACTGATTTTTTAAGTAAATCAAGTTTTTCAACTTCATAAGTATCTAAATTTGTTTTTCCATAGTCAGATAATAATTTGTCAAATTCATCACCCCGTATTTTAATATCTTTTACATATTCCGCTTGTTCCTGAGGATTAGCAGCAAGTATTACTTTGTATACATCAGCTTCAGCAGCTCTATTTTGGGCGCGGGCAGCATTTAGCCATTTGATGGGCAGGAGACGATTTTCATACATGCCGGTCATATCATTGCTTGCTTTATTAGTGTAATAATAGCCGACATAGCCGACAACAGCCATGAAAACAGCCATAAATGTAACTAAACTAATGATTTTTTTTGCTGTTTTTAAATTGCGAAACCATTGCATATGTCTCTCCTTTCTACTTAAGTAATGAACAAATAAATTTACACCTGTCATTTTAGCGAGTCCATTAGACTCATTGCGTTCGCTCAGGACAAACTCTCCGTGAGCGTGAGATACTCACGACTGCTATGCAGCCTGAAAGCCTGTCCTTAACAAAACATGAGATGACAAAAACGGGAAAATTATTTTTATTACTTACTTATTAATTATTTTTAAACTAGGATTTAAATATTAAATTCTAGTTTAGTTCTGGATTATTAAAGTTTTATTTAAAATTTGTAAAATTTTGTAAAATTTTATTAACAAAAATAAAACAGCTTAATGCTTATAAAAACAGATTCTTCGTTTATTAAAAAATTAAAAAGTTTGATAGATAAAACTACCAAACTTTTTAATTTTAATTTTTAAAGTAAAGAATTTATTTTACACTGTTAATTCACAGGGTTCTTTTGTTTTATCAATATTTTCAGCAAGTTTTGCCAATTTTTTGATTGTTTTGGTTTCAGTTACAGTGAGAAATTTTTGAGGATTCAGTAAAATCAATAATCTTTCGTGAAATTTTCCAATTCCCCACAAGAGATCAGAATCAACTTCTGTATCAATAGGAGGCGGATAAATATCTTTAGTTTTCAGATGTATTACTTCTGAAACCGCATCAACTATTAAGCCTATTGTTTCACCTTCAATTTCTAATACCATAATTCTGGCATTATTAACATTAAAGTCATTACCTGTTTCCAGTTGAAACTTTTTCTTTCCGTCAATTATTAAAATGATTTTACCTCTTAGATTTATTATACCTTCTACAAATGAAGGTGCTTTAGGGATTCTGGTGGCTGTTTGCAACATTATAATTTCCTGGACGCAAGTTATAGGCACGGCATATTCTTCATTTCCTAACTGAAATATTATCATTTGAATTTCTTTTTGTCCCGGACTTAAAAATTCATTATCAATCATAAGCTTTATAACTCCATTTATTCTCTTTAATCTACCAGTTTTTTGGTGTCATCGCGAGGCTACGTAGTAGCCGTGGCGATCCATAATCGTAATTTTTTTGGATTGCTTCGGGCTAAAGCCCTCGCAATGACAATTTTTTTACTTAAACTTTAAATACTGAAATAAGCTTTTGCAGATTTTCAGCTATTTTAGCAAGAGTTTGAGCGCTTGCATTGATTTCTTCAACGCTTGCTGTTTGTTCTTCAGTTATACTGGAAATTTCTTCGGCGCTTGCGGCAGATTCTTCGGTTATGCTGGATATATCTTCGGCGCTTGCAGTGATTTCCTGAGTTATAGAAGAAATATTGTTCATCATTTTTACTACATTATCGGAGTTTTTAGCAAGATTATTAACTTCATGAGAAATTTCCTGCACATGATTGCCGGTTTCCTTTGCCGCCTGCAGAATTTGCTCAAGAGAATGACCAACATCTTCAATAGTTATTACACCTTCATCTACTTCTTTTACACCATCACCCATAGCGCTGACAGCTATTTTAGTCTTGTTTTGAATTTCTTTAATCATGGCAGTTATTTTATCAGTAGCCTGTACAGACTGACCTGCAAGTTTTTTAACTTCTTCAGCAACAACAGCAAAACCTTTGCCGTGT
>JAZDPZ010000058.1:0-22627 GCA_043797105.1 bacterium
GACGTAACGCTATGTTTTTGTAAAAAATTTTTCTTCCAAGAAAAATCAAAACGAAGCCATGCGGTTTTCAGCCTCGTTTTTTATATAATTCTTTCAAATATTGTCTATTTTTTGAACTTTTGCTATCAAAGTTCCGAAAAAGCAAAGCTGGAAAAACTTGCTCAATCAACAAATTCCCAATAAAATTATTTCTGCTAGCCTAACAGAATATTAAACAATGCTTTAAGATAACCAAAATTATAGTATAATCTTAATCTTTGATAATATTTTTCCTGTAAATTATTTTTAAAATATTTTAAAATCAAGCTTTCAAAGAGTCTTTTAGAGTGTATTAAAAGTTTTTTAGGAATATTTTTCAGGCAATACATTTTTAATAAATAATAAATATAAGCATCCGAGCATCCTTGTGAGAAATATCTTTTTTTATAGTATTCATAAGTCAGTCTTGAAGCAGGCATTTTATGATAAACCAGCATTTGTGGGCAGTATGCAAGATTATATCCCATGTTTCTCAATTTATTTGCAAGAATTACATCTTCATTTTCTGTTAAATCAGGATCAAGATTGTTTATATAGTTAGAAAAACCCCCTATTTTTTCAAGACATTCTCTTTTTATTGCCATATTACAGCCATAAGGAACATGTTTTGGATGCGAATCATAGATTAAAGGCTCATTTCCATAGTCAGAATATGCTAAAATCCCTAATAACGGACCATCAATCCAATCAGGCTTTTGAGATAAATATTTAATATGGGTTTTTCCCCCTATAAAATCAGGTTTTAGCTCTGAATTATCAAAAAAATCAAGAATATTTTTCAGATAATTTTCATCAAATAATACATCATCATCAACAAAGACAAGTATTTTTCCCTGAGAATGCTTTATTCCCTGGTTTCTTGAAACAGAAAGACCTGTTGAATCAATTTTTATATATTTAAAATCAGGAAAGTTCCGGACTAATTCCTGAGTTTTTTTATTTGTGCTTTGATCTACAATTATAACTTCATATTTTTTAGAATTTAAAGACTGATTTATTGCTGATTTTAGTACATCAGCAATCATATCAGATCTATTTTTTGTGCAAATAATTAAAGAAATTTTTAACATATACTTAACAACCCTTGTAGGATTGTCATTGCGAGGCGGCTGAGCCGCTTCTATAATTCCTCGTCTGGAATGATAGGAGCTTGTGATGCGAAGCAGGCGGTACCTGTCCGCATTTCGCAATGTGCCTTAGACACCGAAGCAATCTAAAAAGAGTGCAATTATGAAATTGCCGCGTCGCTTCACTGTATTTCGTTCCTAGCAATGACATACGGCTTAGTATTAAACAGTCCTAGAACTTGTATTAATAATGCGATATTATTAAATTATTATATTATAGTAGAGATTAAGTTTTTATGAAAAATATACTTGAAATAAAAAATTTGAATATTGGCTTTAAATTAGATGAGCAATTTGTAAAGGCTGTTCATGGAGTATGCCTGGAACTTGAAAAAGGCAAAACACTTGGAATTGTCGGTGAATCAGGATGCGGAAAATCTTTAACAGCAACATCTATTATGAAATTGCTCCCTTCAAACGCAGTTATAAAATCAGGAGAAATTATTTTTAACGGAAAAAATATTTTAAAATATTCTCCAAAAGAAATACAAAATATTCGTGGCAATAAAATAGCTCTTATTCCCCAGGATCCTATGACTTCCTTGAATCCTCTGTATACAATCGGAGATCAAATTTCTGAAGTAATTGAGCTGCATCAGGGTTTATCAAAAAAAGAAGCTAAAACAGTTGCTATAGAGGCTTTAAAAAAAGTAAAAATTCCTGAGGCTGAAAACAGATTTAATGATTATCCTCATCAATTTTCAGGTGGAATGAGGCAAAGAGTTATAATTGCTATGGCTTTAAGCTGTAATCCCGAACTGCTTATTGCGGATGAACCGACAACAGCTTTGGATGTTACAGTTCAGGCTCAAATTTTAAATTTAATCAGATCAATACAGGAAAAATACGGAACTTCACTGCTTCTTATAACCCATGATTTTGGGATTATTGCTGAAACCTGCAATCATGTGGCAGTAATGTATGCCGGAAGAATCGTTGAGCATGCCGATATTCATTCAATATTTAATAATCCGGCTCATCCTTATACAAAAGGGCTTATGGAATCCCTGCCCACATTAAAAACAAAAAAACTGACAGCAATAAAGGGTCAGCCGCCAAATATTACGGATAATATAAATGGATGTGTATTTCATCCCAGATGTGTTTATAAAAAACCTGTGTGTGAAAATCAAGAGCCTGATTTTGATTTTGTAAATAATTTTCATAAAGTTAAATGTCATTTTAAATTTTGATAATTTTTTAGATTAATAGTTGAAATTTATTTTATTTGATTTTGTAGTTTAAGATATAAAGGAGAAATACTCATGAAAATAGGATTTAACAACATTCCTCGAACAATGCAAAATTTTGGACAAAAAAAAGAAGAAAAGAAATTTGATGAAGGTAAATTTTTAGAAGATAGACAATTTGCTGTTATGGATATGGATAGGGTTGCGAGAGAGGAGAATAAGCCTTCCGAACTTAGACAGATAATGAGCGGAGTAGCGAAAGAAAGTCCTGCTGGATTATCAGATGGTGGTCTTACAAAAGGTTATATAGAAGGTAAAAAAATTGACCATAAAAAACTTAATATCAAAGCATAATTAAATCCTATAATCTCCAAAATTAAAAGAATTAAAAAAACACATAAATTCCGTAATAGTAAAGGATTTATGTGTTTTGTCATTTATAAAATAAAATCACTAATATTTTAGTACATAAATTTTTTTGAGCATGTTATAAAGAATTAAGATAATTTTGTAAAGATTTTTAATTTTAAAACTTGATACAAAATTGTTTTCATGGTTTCCTTATTAAAATAAGGATATAATTAGGCAGGTAATTTGATTAAGGTATTGACAGCTAATTATGTGCTTACTAATATAAGGATTCGCAATCTTTAATCAGCCGGTGTAGCTCAATGGCAGAGCAATGGTTTTGTAAACCATAGGTTGCGGGTTCGAGTCCCATCACCGGCTAAAAACGGGTAGGTGTCCGAGTGGTTAAAGGAGACGGACTGTAAATCCGTTGGCACAGCCTACGTTGGTTCAAATCCAACCCTACCCAAGTTTGCCCATGTAGCGCAGGGGTAGCGCATCCCCTTGGTAAGGGGAAGGTCACGAGTTCAAATCTCGTCATGGGCTAAAATAACGAGTAATTACAATTTTTAGGTAACTTTGTAAGTAGATACTTAACAAATATAAGGAGAATTAGAATGGCTCGGGCAAAATTTGAACGTACAAAGCCTCACGTGAATGTTGGTACAATTGGACACGTTGACCATGGTAAAACAACATTAACAGCTGCTATTACTTTTGCTCTTGCTGCAGCTGGTAATGCAGAAGCTAAAGCATTTGATCAAATAGATGCAGCTCCTGAGGAAAAAGCCAGAGGTATTACAATTTCAACAGCGCACGTTGAATATGAGACAGAAAAAAGACATTATGCGCACGTGGATTGTCCTGGACACGCTGACTATATTAAAAATATGATTACCGGCGCTGCTCAAATGGATGGCGCTATTATTGTTATTTCTGCGGCTGATGGTCCTATGCCTCAAACAAGAGAGCATATTTTACTGGCACGTCAAGTTGGAGTTCCAAATTTGGTAGTCTTCCTGAATAAAATTGATATGGTTGATGATCCGGAATTATTAGAACTTGTAGAACTTGAATCAAGAGAGTTATTAAGTCTGTATGAATTTGATGGAGATAATATTCCTGTAGTTCATGGCAGCGCATTAAAAGCTTTAGAAGCGCTTACCGTGAATCCAAAGACGCAGCGCGGAGATAATAAATGGGTAGATGGTATTTGGGCTCTTATGGATGCTGTTGACAGTTATATTCCTACTCCTGAAAGAGCTATTGATCTTCCGTTCTTAATGCCTGTAGAAGATGTTTTTTCAATTACAGGCAGAGGTACTGTAGCTACCGGCAGAGTTGAAAGAGGAAAAGTTAAAGTCGGTGAAGAAATAGAAATAGTAGGATTCCGTCCTACAAAGAAAACAGTAGCTACCGGCGTTGAAATGTTTAAAAAATCTTTGGATGAAGGTATTGCCGGAGATAATATAGGCGCGTTGCTAAGAGGTGTTTCAAAAGATGAAATTGAAAGAGGACAAGTCCTTGCTAAACCAGGAAGCATTAAGCCTCATACACAATTTAGCGCAAACGTATATGTTTTGACAAAAGAAGAAGGCGGAAGACATACACCTTTCTTCCCAGGATACAGACCACAATTTTATATCAGAACAACAGACGTTACAGGTTCAATTAAACTGCCTGAAGGCACTGAAATGGTAATACCAGGCGACAACATTGTTATGGATGTTGAGCTTATTGCCCCGATAGCTATCGAACAGGGAATGAGATTTGCTATCAGAGAAGGTGGAAGAACAGTAGGCGCAGGCGTTGTAGATAAGATTATTCAGTAGTAGTTTTAGAAAAAGATTAGTTTGGAAGAAGAAGTGGAATTATGAGTACAAAGCGACATAGAATAAGAGTTTGTTTAAAAGCATACGATCATCGTTTGATTGACAGTTCGGCTGATAAAATAGTTGAAACAGCAAAACGTACTGAAGCTAAGGTCGCAGGACCTATTCCACTTCCAACTAGACGCAGGATATATTGTGTTTTAAGATCTCCTCATGTTGATAAAAAATCAAGAGAGCATTTTGAAACAAGAGTCCATAAAAGAATTATTGATATTCTTGATCCTACCCGTCAGACAACCGAAGAACTCAGTAGGTTAGATTTACCGGCTGGCGTTGATATTGAAGTAAAATTATAATATTTCTTGTTAATTTAGTTAATAATGTGATCTACTAATTTTAATAGTAGCGCTCACAAAAAGAGAGGAAAATAACCGTGACTTTAGGAGTAATTGGTGAAAAACTAGGAATGACCCAGATTTTCGATAAGGATGGCTTAGTTGTTCCTGTAACTGTGATTAAAGCTGAATCTTTGACGGTTACCCAAATTAAAACTATAGATAATGATGGTTATAATGCTATTCAGGTTGGAGTAATGCCTTGTAAGAAAAAATGTCTTACAAACCCTGAACTTAAGCATCTGGAAAAAAATAATTTACCGGCTTTTAGGCATTTACAAGAATTTAGGGTCGATAATGTGAATGATTATAGCATAGGTCAAAAAGTTGATATTACTATACTTAAAGAAGGCGAAAAGGTTGATGTTACCGGTAAATCAATAGGTAAAGGTTTTCAGGGAACAGTAAAAAGATTCAATGCATGTAGAGGACCTATGGCTCATGGCTCGAAATTTCATAGAAGTATGGGATCAATTGGCGCTGGAACAACTCCTGCAAGAGTTTATAAAGGTTCAATGATGCCTGGTAATATGGGAAATGCAATTGTTACAGTTAAAAAATTAACAGTTGTAAAAGTGGACAAAGAAAAAAATTTAATCCTTATCAAAGGATCAGTACCGGGTACTGAAGGAAAATTAGTTACTATTAATTCATCCATTACTAAATGGAATAAATAAATTTTAAATTTTGAGGAATTTAAATTATGTCAAAACAATTAACAATACATAGCAGCAATGGAACTCAAATAGGTCAAATAGACCTTGATGATAAAGTATTTGGCATAGAACCAAATATCCATGTGATGCATTTAGCGCTAAGAAGACAGCTCAGTAATGCTAGAAGCGGCACCGCTTCTACAAAAACACGAGCCGAAGTCAGAGGCGGAGGGAAAAAACCCTGGAGACAAAAAGGCACTGGCAGAGCGCGCGCAGGTAGCATAAGAAGCCCTTTATTTGTTGGCGGAGGAATTATATTTGGACCAAAACCCAGAGATTATTCAATTTCAATGCCTGTTAAAGCGCGTAGATTAGCTTTAAGGTCAGCATTTTCTGCAAAATTAGAAGATATTAAAATTGTTAAGGATTTTTCAGAAATAACTCAGCCTAAAACCAGAGAATTAGTTAAAATTTTACAATTACTGGGTCTGAATGGCAAAATTCTTCTTATTGCTGAACCTGTAAATGCAGAGAATCAACATTTGGAATTATCTGCCAGAAATCTTCCAAATGTTAAATTAATCCTTCCTTCAAATATAAATGTAAAGGATATTCTCGAAGCTGATAGTATTTTAATGACAGAATCAGCCATAAGCAATATAACAGAAAGGTTGATCAAAAAATGAGCAACGTAAAAAATAAAGCAGAAAGGCTTTATGAGATAATTAAAAGACCTATAATCACAGAAAAAGCAAATGGTCTTATAGCAAGAAATAATCAATATACATTTGAAGTATTAAAAGATGCTACTAAAATTGAGATTAAAAAAGCTATAGAAATGATTTTTCCTGGTAGAAAGGTTAAAAAAGTTTGTACCATTTATATGCCAAGTCATCAAAAAAGAGTTGGCACCAAGTTTGGTAGAACTAAGTCAAGCAAAAAGGCTATCGTAAGGCTAGAAGGAGAGCCTATTGAGGAATTAATAGGAGCATAAGTAATGAGTATTCGCAAATTAAACCCAACAACTCCTGGACAAAGATTAAGAACAGTTAATGATTTTTCTGATATAACTACTGATAAGCCTGAAAAATCATTGGTTATGTCAATAAAAAGAAAAGCAGGAAGAAATAATAAAGGAAAAATAACCTGTCAGCATAAAGGCGGCGGACATAAGCGTTTATATAGAGTTATAGATTTTAAACGTGATAAGCATAATATTCCTGCTATAGTAAAAACCATTGAATACGATCCTAACAGAAATGTAAGAATTTCATTGGTAGTTTATGCTGATGGAGAAAAAAGATATATATTAACTCCTCTTGATTTAAAAGTGGGAGATAAAATAGAAAGTGGTCCTCAAAGCGAGATTAAAGTAGGAAATGCTTTGCCTCTGAATAATATTCCGCTTGGCTCAATAGTTCATAATATTGAATTAACGCCTGGCAGAGGTGGTCAACTTGTAAGAAGCGCAGGCGGATCTGCTCAGGTAATGGCAAAAGAAGGTAATTATGTAACTTTGAAGCTTCCAAGTTCTGAAATGAGAATGGTTCGCAAAGAAGGTTTTGCAACTATAGGAGTGCTCGGAAATTTGGATGCTAAAAATATAAGAATAGGAAAAGCCGGTCGTAAACGCTGGATGGGGATTAAACCAACTGTAAGAGGCGTTGCTAAAAATGCGGTAGATCACCCACATGGCGGCGGAGAAGGCAAATCGCCTATTGGCGGTCAACCTCAAACTCCTTGGGGTAAACCCGCCTTAGGTTATAAAACAAGACATCGTAAGCCATCTGATAAGTATATTGTCAGAAAACGTAAGTAAGGAGAATTTAATAAATGGCTCGTTCACTTAAAAAAGGTCCTTATGTACATGCATCACTCTTGAAAAAAATAGAGAAGATGAATCAAGCTGGTGATAAAAAAGTGATTAAAACTTGGTCAAGAGCTTCAATGGTCGTGCCTGATATGTTAAATCACACAATTGCCGTACATAACGGAAAAACACATATTCCTATATATATAACAGAACAAATGATTGGTCATAGATTAGGTGAATTTGCACCAACCAGGTTCTTCCGCGGACACGCTGGTTCAGATAAAACTGCAAAGAGGAAGGCTTAATGATGGAAGCTAAATCTAAACAAAAAAATATAAAAATGCCTGCAAGAAAAATACGTAGAGTAATAAACGAAGTACGCGGTAAAAAGGTTGAAGAAGCTATGAATATTCTTCGTTTTATGCCATATTTTGCTGCAAGAGTCGTTGAAAAAAATATTGCTGCTGCTATAGCAAATGCGGCTGAAAATTCCGGTATTTCTCAAGAACAGTTGTTCGTGTCAGAAATTTATGCTGACGACGGTCCAATGCTTAAAAGAGTAAGACCAAGAGCTCAAGGTCGTATGTATAGGATAATGAAGCGTTCTTCTCATTTGACGGTTAAGCTTAAAATTAATGAAAAGTCGTTTTTAAAATAAATAGGAGGCTATTTTGGGACAAAAAGTTCACCCCATAGGACTTAGAATAGGAATAATAAAACCTTGGCTTAGCAATTGGTTTGCAACCAAGGAATATGCTGATTTATTGTTTGAAGATGATAAAATCCGCAAATTGATTAAGAAAAAACTGTATTCAGCAGGTGTCAGTCGCATTGGAATTGCCAGAAAAGCGCAACAGGTAAATATTTCCATAATTACTGCTAAACCAGGTATTGTAGTTGGCAGAGGCGGACAAGGCATTGATGAGTTAAGAAAAGAATTAAGCAATCTTATAAAAAAACGTGTTCAAATAGATGTTCTCGAAGTTGCAAGAATTGATGCCGATGCGCAGCTTGTTGCAGAAGCTATTGCTCAGCAGCTTGAAAAAAGAGTAGTGTTTAGAAGAGTCATGAAGCAGGCAATACAAAGATCTATGCGTTCTGGTATTTTGGGAATCAAAATTGCAGTGGCAGGAAGACTTGGCGGAGCTGAAATTGCCCGTACAGAATGGACAAAAGAAGGTCGTATTCCGCTCCAAACACTTAGAGCTGATGTGGATTACGGTTTTACAGAAGCAGATACTTTATTTGGAATAATCGGAGTTAAGGTTTGGATATTTAAAGGTGAAGTTCTTCCAGGAGAAACAGCAGACCTTAATATTAAACCTAAAACATCTATGTCTGAAGGCGCGCCAGGTATGCGCGGTCCTCGTAAAAATAATAGAGGAGGCAGGGGTAGATAAAACTTAAACAGTTTTGTTTGAAATCCGGTAAATTTTAGGAGCAAATTTATTATGTTAATGCCCAAAAGAACAAAATATCGCAAACAAATGAGAGGAAGAATGACTGGTACCGAAACAAGAGGTACAACGTTAGAATATGGCGATTTTGGCTTGCAAAGTATGGAACCAGCATGGATTAACAGTCGCCAGATAGAAGCCGCAAGAAGAGCTATGACTCGTGCTATTAAAAGAGGCGGAGAAGTCTGGATTAGAATTTTTCCTGATAAACCTGTTACGGCAAAACCAGCTGAAACTCGTATGGGATCCGGTAAAGGGAATCCTGAATATTGGGTGGCGGTTGTAAAGCCCGGAAGGATCCTTTTTGAGATGGCTGGTATTGACAAAGAAACAGCTGTATCCGCTCTTCGACTGGCAGCTCAAAAACTTCCAATTAAAGTTAAAGTTATAGAAAAAACAGTTTGATACGGTGGTGAAAATTGTGAAATTAGCTGAAATGCGTGATAAAACTATAGATGAATTAAACGAAGAAATAATTGATTTGAGAAAAAAATCATTTGAGTTTAGACTGAATAAATCATTATATAAGCTTGAAGATACATCTCAAATTTCGAAAACCAAAAATCAAATTTCTCAACTTAAAACAGTAATTAGAGAAAAACAGTTACAAAACTCAAGAGGTTAATCTATGCCTAAAAAAGAAAAATTTGGTCGAGTAATAAGTAATAAAATGGATAAAACCGTAGTAGTAGTAGTTACTGACTTTAGACCACATCCTAAATATAAGAAAATCATCGCTACAACCAAGAATTATATGTCTCATGATTCTGATAATAGTTGTAATGAAGGTGATGAAGTTCGTATTGTTGAAATTCGTCCGTTAAGCAGATTAAAACGTTGGAGTGTAGCTGAGATCGTTCAAAAAGCTACTTAAAATATTAAGGATTAAAAACAATGATTCAACAAGAAACAAGACTAAATGTGGCAGATAATACCGGAGCAAAAATACTTTTATGTATTAGGGTGCTTGGCAGTTCAAATAGAAGATATGCCGGAATAGGCGATATTATTGTTGCTGTTGTTAAAGATGCGACACCTAATATGCCTGTTAAAAAATCTGATATAGTTAAGGCAGTGATTGTTCGTACTAAAACCAGTTTAAAAAGATCAGACGGTTCAACAATCAGATTTGATGAGAACGCTGCCGTAATAATTAATAAAGATGGAAATCCTACAGGCACACGTGTTTTTGGACCTGTAGCCCGTGAACTTAGAGATAAGAACTATATGAAAATAATTTCCCTTGCTCCAGAGGTAATTTAGGAGAATAATTATGATAAAAACAAAGCAAAAACATAAATTACACGTTAAAACAGGTGATAGAGTTATTGTAATTACAGGTAAGGATGTTGGAAAAATTGGTAATATAAAGTCAGCTTTGCCTCAAAAAAATAAAGTTATTATTGAAGGAGTCAATATTATTACCAAAGCAGTAAAATCTAATCCAAAAGCAAATGTTCGCGGTGGATTAATAAAACTTGAAGCTCCAATTTATGCATCAAAAGTAATGCTTTATTGCCAAAAGTGTGAAAAACCGACAAGGATCAGACACCAAATATTAGAAAATAATAAAAAGATTCGTGTCTGTAAAAAATGTGGTGAACAGTTAGATATTTAAAGGTAATACCAATGACAAAAGATTTAAAGAAAAGATATATTGAAGATGCAGTGCCGGCTTTAACCAAGCAGTTTAATTATAAGAATATTTATGAAGCGCCTAAACTTGTAAAAGTTGTACTTAATATGGGCGTGGGTGAGGCTGTTCAGAATGTTAAAATTCTTGATTCTGCTGTTAAAGAATTAACCCGCATTACAGGACAAAAATCTGTTGTTACAAGGGCAAAAAAATCAATAGCCACTTATAAACTTAGACAGGGTATGGCTATTGGCACAATGGTTACTTTGAGAAATGAAAGAATGTATGATTTTCTGCAAAAGCTTATAAACGTTGCTTTACCCAGAATCAGGGATTTTAGAGGTTTAAGCGACAAAAGTTTTGACGGTAGAGGCAATTATTCGCTCGGATTAAAAGAACAGACTTTATTCCCTGAGATTAATTATGATGATGTTGATCTTGTTAAAGGAATGAATATTTCAATAATAACCACTGCTAATACCGATGAGGAAGCAAAAGCCTTATTAAAAGAATTGGGAATGCCTTTTAAAAGAAAGTAAGTAAATTTTTTTAATCAATAAAAAGAATTGAGGAGAATATATCTTGGCAAAAAAATCAATGATAGTTAAAGAAAAACATAGACAAGAGCTAGTCGCAAAAAATAAATATCCAAAAGTAAGATTACATAACCGTTGTAGTATTTGTGGTCGTCCAAGAGGATATCATCGTGATTTTGGTTTATGCAGAGTGCATCTTAGGATAATGGCGCATCAAGGCTTGCTTCCAGGTGTTACTAAATCTAGTTGGTAATTGAGGAAAAAATAAATGAATACAGATCCTATAGCAGATATGCTGACTCGTATTAGAAATGCTAATATAGCAGGACATCTAAGTATTGAGCTGCCTAGTTCAAAATTAAAAGAGCAACTTGCGCAATTGCTTAAGTTGGAAGGTTATATTATTGATTATCTTGTTAAAGAAGTAGATAAATTCAAAGTTTTGGTTGTAAATTTAAAGTATGAAAATAAAAAACCGGTCATTACGGGTTTATGTCGCGTTAGTAAACCAGGACTTAGAATTTATAAGAAAGCTAAAAATTTGCCAAAAGTTTTTGGCGGATTAGGAATAGCTATTATTAGCACAAATAAAGGACTTTTAACTGACAGAAAAGCTAAAAAAGATAAGGTTGGCGGTGAAGTTCTTTGTTATGTCTGGTAAAATTGTTTAGATAATAATTAAGTTGGAGACAGATTTAAAATGTCTAGAATTGGTAAAGCTCCTGTTATAATTCCGGATAAAGTAAATGTTGAGATTGAGAAGAATACTATTACAGCTAAAGGACCTTTAGGCGTTCTTAGTTTAGTGGTAAGATCCGAAATTATAATCAAGCGTGAAGATAATAAATTAGTACTGGAAAGAATCAACAATTCACGTGAAACAAGATCACTTCATGGTTTGAGCCGAACTCTTGTAAATAACCTCATTAATGGAGTAAATACAGGTTTTTTAAAAAAACTGGAAATACATGGGGTTGGCTACAAAGCTCTTAAAGAAGGAAGGGAATTAGTTCTTTCATTGGGTTATAGTCATCCTGTAAGGATTATTCCTCCTGAAGGCATCGAAATAGAACTGGAAGGCAATACTAAAATTAGTGTAAAAGGCGCAGATAAGCAAAAAGTTGGTGATATTGCCGCATTAATTCGTAGTAAAAGATCTCCAGAGGTTTATAAAGGAAAAGGAATAAGGTATGCCGGCGAACATATTCGCAAGAAAGCCGGTAAAACTGGTAAAAAATAGGTGAAATCATGATTAAAAATAAAAATAAAAAAGAATCAGTATCCAAAAGACATAAAAGAATCAGAGTTAAAATTTCTGGCACAACAGAAAGACCCAGATTGAGCGTTTATAGAAGCAATAAACATATTTACGCTCAAATAATTGATGATATTAAAGGCGTTACTCTTGTTTCCGCAGGAACAGTCGAGTCTGATTTGAAAAATAAATTTTCTAATGGTGGAGATATTAAAGCTGCAAAAGAGGTTGGACAATTAGTCGCCCAAAGAGCTAAAAATATTGGCATTGAGAAAGTTGTATTTGATAGAGGCGGATTTATTTATCATGGCAGGATTGCGGCTTTAGCTGACGCTGCAAGGGAATCCGGTTTATCTTTCTAATTATGGAAGAGCTGGAACAAGGGCAAAAAATCAAATTAAGATTTAAGATCTCTCCTGTTAGATTTGAAGAGATTGTCTGTAGTATAAAATGGGTTGAATATGATCGTATTGCCTTGATTTATCCTGAAAATGAACAGGAATTAGCTAAGTATCTGTATGAAGGAAAAGAATTAGAAATAATAATTTATATGGATAAAGGTGTTTATGTATTTGACTCAATAGTTATTGATTCTCCTTTTACTGTTGATTTTGTAATAGAATTGCCGGAAGAAAGAACTAAAATTCAAAGAAGAGAATATATAAGAGTTCCTATAAAACTAGGTCTTATTTTAAATAAAACAGGACACAAAATTAAAACGGCAACCATCAATGTTGGTGGTGGCGGTATTAGATTTAAGGTTAATAAAGATCTAAAAGTTAATGATATATGGAGCTTTAAGCTGTGTTTGCCAAGAAATCTCGGTGAAGTTCAAGGATGTGGAGAAATTTTATATACTATTAAGCAGGATAATACTATGGCTTCTGTTATTAAATTTTTGAATATCGAAGAAAATGACAGAAATAAGATAATCAAAATGTGTTTTGAAGAAGAAGCAAGCTCATTGAAAATGAGAAACAGTTTAATAAATAATTCATAATAAGCTTCTTAGTTTATTTTTAAGTTTTTTAAAGTAATTTTTTCAATAATTCCTAAATAATTTTGAGTTTCTACCGATATATATATTAGGAGAGTATTTTTATTTATTATTTAGTTATCCAAAAAATATGAGAAATAAAAAAATGGATAAAACAAGCGTAAAACCGGAAATTAAAAAAATAAAAACTCAAATAGATAGGATGCATAAGGGTGGTCAAACAAAAAAAGCTATTGAACTTTGCAAATCCGCCCTAAAGTTGAATCCAACCGATGCTGATTTGCATGTAAAGCTTGGGGATTTATATCTGGAAAAACATTTGGATATTTATCAGGCAAAGCAATGTATAGATGAAGCAATAACAGAATATCAACGCGCTTTAGAATCTAATCTTGATTCGCCAATAATTTATTATAAGCTGGGAGTTGCTTTTTATCATAAGGGAAATCTTGATAAAGCCGCTTGTTATTTAAATCTCTGCCTTGAACATAATAACAAAATGGCAAATGCCTATCTTATGCTTGCAAAAATCCTTATAAAAAAAGAAAAATTTAATGAAGCTGCTTTAAATCTTAAAAAAGCTGTAAAATTTGGAAAACTAAGCTCTTCCAGAGCTAATTATTTACTTTATTTATTGTTTAAATCAAGCGTTACCAATAATTTTATGCGTTATATAGGAGCCTATTGGCATTTATTTCTCTCTATTTTTACATTGTTTTTTGACAAAGAGGCTCAGAAAGAACTTTTTAAAAGATTATCATATATAAAATTTATTCCCATATTTATAGAAGGATATTACTTAGAAAAAGCAGGTAATATATATAAAGTAATTGATTTATATTCTAAAGCAATTGAGAGCGCGCCGGGATTTTTGCCTCTGTATATACTGTTGGGTGATGCTTATAAATCAATAGGAAAGATTAACGATGCTATAAATGAGTATAAAATGGCGCTTTGGCTTGATTCAACCAGTATAGTGGCTTGTAAATCCTTATGCGCTCTTTATGAAGAACAGGGTGATTATAGTAATGCAATAAAAATATATCAAAAATTAATAGAAATCTATCCTAAAAATCCTGTTTATTATAGTAATTTAGCAAATGTTCTGTATTTAAAAGGAGAACTTAAAGCCGCAATATCAAACTATCAAACAGCTATAATTTTAAATCCCGATAAAAACTGGACAAGTATTATAGCTCAAACTGTCGGTTATATTTTTCATGAGTCAAAAGAAAATCTTGATGCTGCTATTTCTGCATATCAAAGCGCTTTTTTGTTAAATCCAAGTGATATTGAAATATATATTAATCTTGGCAGCGCTTTTTATGATAAGGGCGATCATAACAATGCTCTTATCGCATACCATGCAGCGCTTAAAATTGATCCGAATAATCCCAGAATTCATTGTAATCTTGGTTATCTTTTATGGAACAAAGGTTTAATTGATGAATCAATTAAAGAATATGAACAGGCTATTAAGCTGGATCCAAACTATGATATTGCGTATAATAATTTAGGCGTAATTTATTTGGATGATTTTGGAAATATTCAAAAAGCAACAGAATTATTCCAGCAGGCTGTCAAATATAATCCAAATTATGCTCTTGCATATTATAATATGGGTAGAGCAGCCGCAATTAGAGGAGATCAAATAGAAGCAGCCAGGTTGTTTCAAGTTGCTCTTGATCTGAACTCATATACAAACGAGCTTGATAATAATGAAATAAAAGCAAGGATAGATGATCTTTTTAATTGATATATAATATGATATAATTTTATAATATAATTTTAAGTTAAAAATTAATTTAGGGTAGGTTTATGGATATAATTAACAATATATTAATTATAAGTGATAAGGAAGACGATTTACTAACTTTTCGTTCTAAATTAGAAAATTTAAGCAATATTAATTTTGATTTTTCTAATAATAGAAATTTAAATATTAACAGTATTTCTGATCTGACCCTTAATATTACTGCTGATTCTATTATAGGAGCTACTGTTGATAAAGCAGTGGAACTTTGCAGAAAATATATTCCCGATACTGTAATAATTTTTATTTATGGCAAAGATGAAGGAATATTTGAAATTTGTAAAGTAATCAGAATGGATTCAATACTTAAAGATATATCTATAATTTTTATTTTTCAGTCTTTTGATGAAGAACTAATAATGCTGAGTTTGATTGCTGATATAAATGATTATATAATTTTACCGGCAAATGATTCTGAAATTTTAATACGTATAGTCTGGTGCCTTAAAAAAAGCGAGGTAGCCCGTCAGCTTGAAAAAAAAGAAATTCTTCTGAAAGACCTGGGAATAATTGATAAAGTAATTGGAGCATATACTTCTAATTTTATTTCTAAAGTTTTTACAAATGAAATTAATATTGCCGGAAAATATAAATATCCTCTTGTTATGATGATAATTAGTCTTGATACAAGATATCAAAATAATATTAATGATAATTATCTTGCCGGTGTTATTAAAAAATCAATCCGAAACAATGATATTTTTGGTATAGCAGAGAATAACAAATTTTATTTAATTTTGCCCAGAACCAATTTAAATGGCAGTTCTGTTTTATATAACAGATTTAAAGAAAATATAGAAGGACAGTTTTCAATAAGTGTGGGAGTTAGTGAACTTTCCGATGAAACAGATTTTGAATCACTTGCATTATTGGCTTTAAAAGCATTGAATGAAGCAATGTCTTCTGATGGAAATAAAATGATAGTTTATGAAAAATCTATGCAAGAAAAACCTGAAGAACCTAAAAAAGAACATTTAAAGGTTCAAAAGAGCTGGCTGCATAAAGTTCAAAATGATAAGAAAAATTATGATGTTTTCAAACAAAAATTTAACAGAAGAATAAGTTCTGTTGTTTCTCCCGTATTTCGTAAAATGCAGGAAAATATTTATAAAGAATATTCATCAAGCGTTATAGTCGATCAATTTTCAAATGATACAGACTGTTATTTTTCAATAAGAGAGATATTTGAAGGTAAAGAAGTGACTTTGAAAATCATAGAACCGGGTATTCCTAAAATATCTATTGAAATTACCTATATAAAACTGAAAAATCATATTAATAAACGTTTTGATATTGAGCTTGAGGATTTGACGGAGAGGAATATCACAAGAATTCTGCAAAATTTATTTGAAGAGTTCAAAAAAATCGTAAATCTAAAAAAATAAATTTTATTAAAAAAGAGTTTTATTGAATATCCCAAGTCTTCATTTTATTATTAAATAATAAGAAATAAATTTTTACCTGTGTCATTCTCAGCGACCAACGGGAGCGTGAGAATCTGTCTAATTTGGAGACTTAATAAACAATCGAAAGATGGATGGATCCTTATGGCTGCTACTCAGCCTCAGGATGACAAAACAGAAAAATCTAAACTAATTGAAAAAATAAAATTTTATTTAAAGGAGCATAAAAACAATGAATCAGATAAGGGTTAGAATTGCACCCAGCCCAACAGGTTTTTTACATGTCGGGACAGCAAGAACAGCTTTATTTAACTTTCTTTTTGCTAAAAAACATAATGGTAAATTTATTTTAAGAATAGAAGATACTGATCTTGAAAGATCTGAAGAAAAATACGTTCAAAATATTTATGAAAGTCTTAAAACAATAGGTTTAAACTGGGATGAAGGACCTGATATTGACGGTCCTTATGCTTCATATAAACAGTCAGAGCGCTTTGATCTGTATAAAAAATATGCTGATAAGCTTATTCAGTCAAATAATGCTTATTTTTGCTGGTGTACTCAGGAAGAATTAGAAGCAGAAAAAGAAAAAGCTATGCATGAAAAAAAACCCTATGTTTATTCCCGAAAATGTAAAAATCTTACTCCTGAGCAAATAGAAAACTATAAACAGCAAGGAAGAACACCTGTAATCAGATTTTCAGTGCCTTTAAAATCTTTGAGATTTGACGATATTGTAAGAGGAAAGCTTGATTTTGATACGGGTTTGATTGGCGATTTTGTCATAATGAAGTCAAATGGCACCCCTACATATAACTTTGCTGTTGTGGTCGATGATATAGAAATGAAAATAAGCCATATTATACGCGGAGAAGATCATATTTCAAATACTCCGAGACAGCTGCTTATATATGAGGCTCTTGGTTTTAAACCTCCTGAATTTGCTCATGTCGGCATGATTTTAGCTCCTGACAGAACCAAACTTTCAAAACGGCATGGAGCTACTGCTGTGAACGAATTTATTGAAAAAGGGTATTTACCGGAGGCTTTTGTTAATTTTCTGGCTTTGCTTGGATGGTCTCCTGCTGATGGACAGGAAATTAAGAACTTAGATGAGTTAATACAAGCCTTTAGCCTTGAAAGAATTTCCCCCAGCCCTGCTATATTTGAATTTGACAAGTTAAACTGGATGAATAGCCATTATATCAGAAATTTGTCAATCTCTGATATAACAAACAGAGCAAAATTTTATTTAAAAGATTATGATCTTTCTGTATATTCGCAGGAGCAGCTTGAAATTATGGTTTCGGCAGTTAGAGAACCTTTAACTATATTAAGCGATATTACGGATGCGGTAAGTTATTTCTTTGGTGATACTGTTAAAATTAACCTTGAAGCAGAGAAAAATTTTACTCAAAATTCACAAAAAATTTTACATGAATTTTTTAAGATTACTGAATCAATAAGCTATGATAATATTGAAGAAATGCGCAGTCAGTTAACTGATTTTAGAAAATCCATGCCTGATTTAGCCCCAAAACAAGTTATGCCAATAATTAGAATTGCTTTAACAGGCAGAACAAGAGGCGCAGATTTGGCTACAGTAATCTCTCTTCTGGGTAAAGACAGGGTTAAACTAAGAATTAACGATGCTTTAAGGAAACTAAACAAAGATGAAAATATATAATACTTTATATCAGGGTTTAAAAGAATTTATTCCGCTTGAAGAAAAAAAAGTAAAAATATATGTTTGTGGTCCTACGGTTTATGATTATCCTCATTTGGGGCATGCAAGATGTTATATTATCTGGGATGTAGCTGTAAGATACTTAAAATTCAAGGGTTATGATGTCAAATATGTAAGAAATATCACTGATATAGATGACAAAATAATTAATAAAGCAAAAGAAACTAATTCTTCTCCAAAACAAATAGCTCAGAAATATTATAAAGAATTTGAAAAGACTATGGATGAGCTAAATGTAGCTAAACCTGACATTGAACCGAAAGCTACCGAGAATATTCAGGAAATGATTGAGATTATTAAAATTCTTATTGAAAAGGGTTTTGCTTATGTCAGTGATGGAGATGTTTATTTCAGGGTTAATAAATACAGAAAATACGGAATGTTAAGCAAACAAAATATTGATGAGCTTAAAGCCGGCATTAGAATTGCCATGTCAGAAAAAAAGGAAGATCCTCTTGATTTTACTCTTTGGAAAGAAACTAAGTCTGATGATGAAATAAGTTGGGATAGTCCGTGGGGAAAGGGCAGACCTGGCTGGCATATTGAATGTTCTGCAATGATAAAAAAATATTTGGGAGAAAATATAGATATACATGCCGGTGGACAGGACTTGATTTTTCCGCATCATGAAAATGAAAAAGCTGAATCAGAAGCGGCTTTCGGCACAGAATTTGTTAAATACTGGATGCACAATGGCTTTGTTCTTATTAATGAAGAAAAAATGTCTAAATCACTTGGAAATTTTGTAACAATAAAAGATGTCCTGGATAAATATGACGCTAATACAATTAGATTTTTTATACTGACAAGTCATTACAGGATGCCGATAGAATTTAGCGATGAAGGATTAAAATCCGCAAAAGCCGGAGTTAAAAGACTTAAAAATACTATTGACGATATAAGAGTTACTTTACCGGAAAATATGCTTCAGGAAGCTCATAATCTTTTAAATATTATGATTGATGAAATTGCTAAAACAGAGCATTTTCCTTTTCATCAAATAGATACAATGCATTATTTAGAAAAAATAGTTAATGAAGAATATGCAAATGATCTTATCAGAATGATTAAACGTTTTATTAATGATATGGATGATGATTTTAATACACCGCGGGCTTTAGCCAGTCTGTTTGAATTAGCAAACTGCGCTCAAAGATCCAGAGAGTTAGATCATATTGAGGGTAGCGCATTTTGTGTTGTTCTTTTGTTAAAACTTTCAGGCATATTGGGATTTGATCTCAGCAGAGTTGAAATGCCTGATAATATTTTAGTATCTCAGCTCATGGATATAATTTTATCAGTCAGAGGAATTGCCCGCGATCAAAAAAACTGGGAAATAGCTGACAAAATAAGAGATGAACTTAAAAAAACCGGAGTTACTTTAAAAGATCATAAAAATGGAACAACAAGCTGGAATTTCGACAAATAAAAATTTTGATATTCCAATAAGGTCTTATGCTTATATTGGAGATGCAGTATATGAAATTTTTGCAAGGGAAAAAATCATTTATTTAACCTCAAAACCGGAAAAACTGCATAAAATAGCAACTTCAATAGTTAACTCTGAATTTCAGGCAGATTTGATTGAAAAAATTCAGGATTTTTTAAATCAGGAAGAAAAAGAAATTATAAGAAGAGCAAGAAATCTGTCTGTTACCACAGCAAGAAGGACGAATCAAAAACTGCACAGACTTAGCACAGCTTTTGAAGCTTTAATAGGTTATCTTTATTTAAACAATCCGGACAGACTCAAAGATTTGTATGACTATATAAATCCTTTAATACATGATAAAATCGATTTATTCAACAAGATTAATTAAAAAATTTAATATTATTGTGGGTTCGTAGCTCAATGGCAGAGCAGCTGGCTCTTAACCAGTTGGTTGAAGGTTCGACTCCTTCCGGACCTACTTTTTTTTTATAAAAATCTCAACCAAAATTATGAAAAATAAAAAAAATTCTAAAGTTTTGTTAACTTATACCGATATACATGACAGAGAGACTTTTAGTTTTTATTTCATGTGTATAAGGAAAAACATAAATGATAAAAGGAAGGTTGAAGGATCAACAAATTTTAACCGAAATAAACGTTAGTGATGTTTTAAAATTAGCAAAACAATCTCATGAAAATTATTTAATACGAGATTCAAAGAAAGATCTTGAAAGCGCTATAGACTATTATCTTGAAGCAATAAAAATTGATCCGTCAATATCAGAAGCATATTATAAACTCGCAAGTTTATTGTGGGAAAAAGGGCAGATTGATATTAATTATGCTTTGGAGCAGTGTGAAAAAGCCATAAAACTTGATCCTGATTCTTCAACAGCCAGACTTTATCTGGGTTATTTTTTAAGAGCTGCCGGAAGACTTGAAGAAGCAGAAAAAGAGTTTAGATCTTCAATTGAATTAAACAAAATTTTCTCTGCAAAGCCAAGAATTGCGCTCGGCACAACAATTATTCAGAAAATCAGGACTAATAAACCAAATCTGGCAGAATTTATCAGTGGCATGTATTATTTTTTTTCCGGGATAATAATGATTTTCTGGGATTTTGGCGCTGTCAGGGTGCTTTATAGGAGTATTCTGGAAGATATAGGAATTTTACTTTATAAATTTAGCGGCGCTTTATATAGAAAATTTAAAATTTATAATCAGGCAATAAAAATATATGAAAATGCAGCGGAAAAAACAGGGAAAACAAGTATATTTTATGAAGAAATAGGAGATTTATCTTTAGAAACAGGGAATTATCATTTAGCTGTTAAATATTACAGAGATGCGTTGGAATCTTCTCCTGATGATATTATTTTATGGACTAAACTGGTAAATACTTTGCAAACATATTGTAAGGATGATGTTGATGAAATCACTGATTGTTACAATAATTTACTGGAATTGGAACCAAATAATGCAAGAATACATTATGAACTGGGACATTTGTATTTGCTTGAGGACAAATTTAGCGCTGTAAATGCCTTTAGAAAAGCTACTGAATTGGAACCTGATAATGCTTTTTATCATAATAGTCTGGCTTATACTCTTGTACAGCTTGAAGATTATGATGGCGCGATTTCTGAATATCAAAAAGCAATAAGATTAAATCCTGATAATGAATGGACATCCATAGTATCACAAGCGCTTGGCGCAATTTATCATCAGGTAAAAAATAATACTGATGCTGCGATTGTCTCATATCAGACTGCTATAATTTTGGATCCTTATAATATTGATGCTTTTATTGCAATTGGTGAAGCATATCAGGAAAAAAACGATCTTACAAATGCCATAGATAGCTATTGTGAGGCAATCAAACTTGATCCTGCCGTAGCAAAGGTTTATTCTAATTTAGGCATGGCGCTTTGGGAAAGGGATTATATTGAAGAATCAATTATCGCCTATCAAAAAGCAATGGCTTTGGATCCGAGAAATGAAACTGTTTTTAATAATTTGGGAGTTGTTTATTTAGACGGCGTTGGAAAACCTGAAGAAGCTTTAGCTATGTTTAGCCAGGCAATTAAACATAATCCCAATTATGCTATTGCTTATTATAATAAAGGCAGAGCTTATCAGATATTCGGAAACAAGATTGAAGCCGCAAAATATTACCAAATGGCAATTGATATTAACAGATTAACTTTTGAGCTTGATGAAACTGAAATAGAAAAACGCATTTATAATTTATTTTCTGTTAATTAAATTTTCCTCGTGTCATTCTGAACGCAGCGAAGGATCGCAAGAACGATAAAATTAAAAAAGCTTAGCAGATATAAAATTCTGCTAAGCTTTCGAGACTTTACTTGTCATTCAGAGCAATGACATATTTTGATTGGTATTAGGCTTTAAATACAGCAACAAATTTTTGAAGATTTTCAGCAATTTTGGCAAGAGATTGAGCGCTTGCGCTGATTTCTTCAACGCTTGCTGTTTGTTCTTCAGTTATACTGGAAATTTCTTCGGCGCTTGCAGCTGATTCTTGGGTTATACTGGAAATTTCTTCGGCGCTTGCGGCAGATTCTTCGGTTATGCTGGATATATCCTCAGTGTTTGCAGTAATTTCCTGAGTAATAGATGATATATTGTTCATCATTTTTACCGCATTATCGGAATTTTTTGCAAGGTTATTAACTTCATTGGAAACTTCCTGTATATGATTACTGGTTATTTTTGCCGCCTGCAGGATTTGCTCAAGAGAATGACCAACATCTTCAATAGTTATTACACCTTCATCAACTTCTTTTACCCCATCACCCATAGCGCTGACAGCTATTTTAGTCTTGTTTTGAATTTCTTTAATCATGGCAGTTATTTTATCAGTAGCCTGTACAGACTGACCTGCAAGTTTTTTAACTTCTTCAGCAACAACAGCAAAACCTTTGCCGTGT
>JAZDPZ010000059.1:0-22603 GCA_043797105.1 bacterium
GTACAATATAATATTAAATTTTTCAAGAGAGAAATTTTTCAAGGCTGTTCAATTCTATTTTTTTAAAATCTATCTAAAATCCTTACAGTGCTGTTATTATGAGCATAGCGAAGCAATCTAAAAAGCGTGTAATTATGGATCTCAACGTCGATTCACTACGTTTCGCTCCTAGCGATGACATTCTGTATTAAGTAGGTAACAATAAATTTATACACCCTCCCCCTTACCCCTCCCTCAATGGAGGGGGACGAGACTAGGGCAGGTAGCAAGACTAACTGGAAGGATTGGCAACCGGTGAATGTGGCTTAGCCACCCCTACACCAAACCCATTTTTTAAAAGGTGAAAATTTATTGTTCATTACTTAGCATTGAATAGTCTGGAAATTTTTGAGACTCTGTTAATTTTTGTGGTAATATTTACTTAATTAAAATTTAAAGGGAAACTTGTAAGAGATTAGTGAAAAAATTGGAGTCCCTAAAATGAAATCAGAAAAAAATAACGCAAAAGATCATCTTATTTTAGCTCTTGATGTTGATACAATGGAAGAAGCAAAAGAATTAGTTTTTGAATTAAAAGATTATGTTGGTATTTTTAAAGTAGGTTTACAATTATTTACAAGTGTTGGACCTGAAATTATAAAAGTTATTCATGGTGAAGGCGGTCGAATTTTTTTTGACGGTAAATTTCATGATATTCCAAATACAGTTGCTAAAGCTAATGCTAACCTTGTTAAACATGGAATCACATTTTTTAATATACATATTTCCGGTGGATCCAAAATGATTTCGTCTTCTATCAAATTAGCAAGAGAAACCGCAAAGCGTTATGGTTTATCCAGACCAACAATTTTAGGAGTAACTTTACTTACAAGCTTTGGACAAAAAACTTTGACAGAGGAACTTGGTGTAGATAAAAATATTTATGATTATGTTGGAAGATTAGCTAAATTAGCAAAAGATTCAGGACTTGACGGAGTTGTAGCAAGCGCAACAGACGTTCCTAAAATAAGAAAAGAATGTAAAGAGGATTTTATTATTTTGTGTCCCGCCATAAGACCAACTTGGTCAGTTGTAAATGATCAGGTCAGATTTGTAACGCCAACAGATGCCATAAAGTCAGGAGTGGATTATTTGGTTGTAGGCAGACCCATTACTTCCGCAAAAGACAAAATTTCAGCCGCTAAACTAATTATAGATGAAATTGAAGAAGCTTTGGAACAACGACAAAAAGAAAAAAATGAATCAAAATAATAACTACAAAACCAGTATGGGTAATACTGAAGGGTGTATAAATAATATTGTTCAGGAATTTGAAAAATTAAGCATAGAAATTGAACAAGTTTTGCAGACTGTAAAAAGATTAATTATTCAACTTAATTTTTTGGCAATAAATACTGCTACAAAATCAGATCAGCGTAACGATGATAATCCTGATTTTCTTGAAATGGCAAAACAATTATGGAAATTGGCTGAAAAATGCACAACAGCTTCTGTGCAAATAGGCATTTTATGTAAAGATATAATTAAAAAATCAGAAAAAATTAAAATACCTAAAAATAACTAAGCTATATATTTAAAGTTCCTAAAATAAAATATGATAATTTAACATATAATAAGATGTATTGTTTTAAAAGTTGTGCAAAAATAATGTTAGAAACTTTATAAAATGTGGAATATATAAAATGAGTTTTCTTTAAAAAAAAAGGGGATAATTTTTTATGACAATACAAGATATAAAACATATTATAGACAAGATGCCTAATTTGCCTTCTATGCCTACAGTTGTGGTAGAAGCATTAAATATCTTTGAAAATCCTAAATCAAATATTAATCAGCTCGCTGACATTATTTCAAAGGATATTTCATTAACCACGCAGATTTTAAAAATGGTTAATTCCGCATATTATGGTTTTCCAAGCCAAATTACTACAATTAACAAGGCTATGGCTTTATTGGGTTTTAACAAAGTTAAAAGCTTGATTTTAAGTGTTGCGGTTAAGCCTATGATGATGTCTCATTGTGGAAAAAGCCTTTGGGAACATTCAATCAGATGCGCTGTAGGCTGCCAAATGATAGCAAAAAGTTTAGGTATTGGAGAAGGCGATGAAGCTTTTATTATGGGACTGTTGCATGATATTGGCAAAACCGTACTTGAAATATATAATAAAGACGCTGTGAATGAGATTAACAGATTAGCCGGACTTGGAGCAAACATACTTACAGCAGAGAAAATGATTTTTGGCTTTACTCATACTGAAGTAGGACAGGAATTGGTAATAAGATGGAAGCTTCCATTAATGATAAGTACCTGTGTGAAATATCATCATAAACCTCAGGAATCTGAAAACCCTTCAGTTGCAGGTTGTGTATATGTAGCAGATAGAATTACCCAGGAACAACTAAAATATCCTATTTTAGATCCTGATATTTCAAACCTGTTAGATTTTGATATTTCAGATCCATTAAGTTTTAGGGAAAAAATATTTGAAACAAGTCAGCCAATTATCAACGCTCTTTCAAAATAGAGTGGCTAAGCCTGTGCCTAAAGCGCATTCATAGGAACTCCAATCCTTCCTGATTTAGAAGGAAGGATTAAAACAGACTTAAACAAATATTTTTATTTTTTTAATTAGGGGAGAGAAAAATGTTATTAGCTGGAATTATTTTATTATTAGTTTATATTTTTATTATTTTTGAGAGAATCCCAAAAGTAACGGTAGTTATGCTTGGAGCAGCAATTACATTAATGCTTGGTTTGGTTTCATCCGAGCATGCTTTTGAGCATGTGGATTTTGGAGTAATAGTTTTGCTGGTAAGCATGATGATGATAGTTCATATTTCCAGCAGAAGCGGGATGTTTAACTGGATAGCCATTGAGATATTAAGATTGACAAAAGGAAATCCAAAATTTGTTTTAATTGCCCTGTCTATTTTTACAGCTGTATTTTCAGCGTTTTTAGATAATGTTACTACTGTTGTTCTTGTTATACCTGTTACTTTTGTTATTGCAAGAGAGTTAAAAATTGATCCTGTTCCTTTTTTGATAGCTGAAATATTAGCTTCAAATATAGGCGGCACAGCTACTTTAATCGGTGATCCTCCAAATATTATTATAGGAAGCGCAGCTGGTTTTAGTTTTATGGATTTTGTAAAAGAACTGACACCGATTATCTCAATAATTTTTATAGTATGCACAGCATTAATAGTTTATATGTTCAGAAAAGAGCTGGTTTCCAAGCCTGAATTAATGAATCATATTGCAAATCTTGATAATTCGACTTCTATTAAAGACAAAGTTTTGATGATAAGGTCGATAATAGTCTTATTTATTGTAGTTTCAGGCTTTCTTCTTCATGATATGATACATATTCAAGCTTATGTAATAGCTCTTTTAGGCGCAAGCATTCTTCTTTTATTTGAAAATCCCAAAAATGTCGTGCATGACGTTGAGTGGATGACAATATTCTTTTTTATTGGTTTATTTATAATAATCGGTGGATTGGTTGAAACAGGAGGAATAAAATTCCTTGCTGATAAACTTTTAGCTATTACAAACGGGAATCTTAATGTAACTACAATGTTAATACTTTGGGCATCAGGAATATTTTCAGCAATTATAGATAATATACCCTATACTGTAACGATGACTCCATTAATCAAGGAACTTCAAGGAACTATGAATGTGCATCCTTTATGGTGGAGTTTATCTTTAGGAGCCTGTCTTGGAGGAAATGCAACTATAATAGGCGCAGCAGCAAATGTTATTGTTTCTGAATCAGCTAATGCGGCAGGACATCCTATTTCTTTTATGAAATTTATGAAATATGGATTATTAATAACTTTTATCTCGCTTGTAATAAGTTCAATTTATCTTTATTTTAGATTTTTAATTTAATAAAAAACAGCAAAAAATATTTTTTCAGTCCATTATAATCGCGCCTTGCTCGATAAGCGTTTTTCTGAGAAGATTTATATCTATTTTTTTGATATAATCTTGTTCCTGGTCTTTTAACGCAACAATGCCGGCAGCTGCTCCGGCAGCCTGACCTGTTGCCATACAGCAGGGGATTTCTCTAATCAGGTTAAAAAGTTCATGATCTATTGAAATACATCTTCCGCAAAAAATAATATTTTCAACTTTTTTTGAAACAAGGCATCTAAAAGGAATTTCTATTGAACCTTGTCCTGATCCTGTATAATCAGGAGCTTTTGCTATAGAATCACTGAATTTTTTTGTAATATCATCTTTGGTAAAATAATATAAACCTTTGATTCTTCTGGAATCTCTAATCCCCATTTGAGGAGCAGTATCAATTAAATATCCTTCTTCAAAACCAGGTATATGTTTTTTGAAATTTTCAATAATTTCAAAAATATTTTTTCTTGCCTGAATTTCAGCTTTTGTTAAGTCTCTTGTATTTGTAGCATCTATATTTTCAACATGAGCTATATTAAACCATGCTTCTTTATTATGTAAAGTCTTTATCCATCCTCCTATTTGAGTTGAAATGCCCAAATTTTCCATTAATTTTTGATATTGAGTTCTGTTTTCAGCAGTAAATTGGAAAACTTTTTCTACATTAATTCCTCCTACTCTAAATCCCAATGTGACAGGCAAAGTTTTATTTTCCTGCTGAAAAGGAATACGGCAGTATTTTGCAAGATCAGCATCTCCGGTAGCATCAATAAATACTTTGGATTTAATGACGTTTCTTCCTGATTTTCCCTCGATTACTACTCCTGAAACCCAGTTTTCCGCTGCAATAACATTAGAAACAAAACTATGATAATAAGGCGTAATATTATTTTCTTGAATAAAGCTGTCAAAAACTAATTTCATAGCCTCAGGGTCAAATAAAATTCCTGCCTGTAATTCTTCTGCGGCTTTCATTATTTTTAGTTTATTTATTACTTCTTCGCAAATGCCTCTGATAATTTTTTTCTTCCCGTCAGTTAATCCGACCAAAAGAATAACAAGCCCGCCTGTTGCCTGTCCGCCAAGATAACCGTATCTTTCAATAATGGCGGTTTTGGCTCCAATTCTGGATGCGGCAATTGCTGCGCTAATTCCGGCAGGACCTCCGCCTAAAACCAGAACATCATATTCATCAATCACAGGTAATTCCTGTGGAGCTTCTATTAAATATTCCATTTTATTTTCTCCAAAATTTTTATAAAAGATTTCCGGTATATGGAGGAATAATTATGTCAGATTTTGTCTCCATATGAACCTTAATATCAAAAGCTTCCAGATATTCTACTATGCCTCCTCTTATTTTTAAAGCGGAAATCATAGTATCCGATGGACCAATAGCTTTTATTAAATAAGGAGGTATCAATCTTGACTGATTTACCATTATGCTGTTACCCGCAGTAACAATTTCGCTGGTGGTAATTAACCTTTGATTATTTATAGCAATTGCTTTTGCTCCTGATGCTTTTAATTCATTAATAACTTTAAGTAAATCATCGCTTTGTATAAAACCATCATTATTATTAAGAGGAATTTTTTTTAAATTTTTGTCATTATCAAATTTTATAGTTATTCCTTTGCCTTTAATAGTGGTTAATCCGGCAATTTGATATAATTTTTGAAATTGACGGTCAGCTAATCTGGAAGACAAAGACTCTTTACCTAGTTTTTGCACCTGTTGTCTAAGTTTTATAAGTTGTCCTTCAAGTTCGGTTTTTTTATTTTGAGATTCTTTTAGTAATAATACAAGTTCGTTTAATCGTCTTTCAGCAGGGATTTCAGAATTTCTGACTTCAATATATTTTTTAGTCTGTATTGATATAATAAAGCCTAAAATTAGCAAAAGTCCTCCCATAGCAATAAAATAACCAATATTTTGAGCAAGGGAGTATTTTTTTGTTGGTTCAGTTTCCATATTATTGATGATCCAGGATAAAATTCTCTTCTTTAATAACAGGTATATTACATTAGCTTGAACAAAGCAAGTATATATCAAAACCCTTGAAAATATTGATTTTTAAGCTGTTTTTTCATCCAAAAATAGACTAATTGCCATTATTGGTATTGTAATTAATCAAAATTTGAACTATAATAATATCAATTTTATTTTAATAATTTTCTAAATAACACAGGGGAAAATAATGAGACTGATTGTTGCAGCTAACAGAGCGCCTTATATTATAAAGAAAAATAAAAATTTTACAAGGGTAGAAAAATCTCCTGGAGGTTTAGTAGCTGCTCTTGATGTGGTTATGAAAAAAACTAAAGGAGTATGGGTTTGCAGCAGTAAGGAAAATGACTTTTATAACCTGAAACTACCCTATGAAATAAGACCTATTGCTTTAACAGATTTAGAAAATTATCATTATTATGAAGGCTTTGGAAATAGGCAAATTTGGCCCCTGTTTCACTACTTTCCGACAAGATATAAATTACACGAAGAAGATTGGAAATTCTATGTCAAAGTAAACCAAAAATTTGCAAACCAAATATTTAGCTTTGTTAAACCTGATGATATTATCTGGCTGCATGATTATCATCTTATGCTGGTTCCCGGCATGTTGAGAAAAGCAGGCGTAACAAATAAAATAGGATTTTTTCTTCATATTCCGTTTCCAAACCATGAAATTTTTAGGATAATTCCAAGAAGCGAATCTATTTTAAAAGGCTTGCTTAGTTGTGATGTCATAGGCTTTCATACTGAAACATATCAAAAGCATTTCTTGGAATGTGTTAAAAAACAAATAAGCGCTGTTGAGATAGATGCAACTAATAATCAAATTTTTTATAAAAATAGAACGACAAAAGCTGTAGCTCATCCGATAAGTATTGATTTTAATTTAATTAGCAAACTGGCAAAAAATAAATGTGTCCAAAATAAAGCCGAAGAATTAAGAAACATGCTTCAGGCGGATATTATTGGTCTTGGTGTTGACAGACTTGATTATACAAAGGGTCTTTTTGAAAAACTAAACGGAATTGAAAGTTTTCTTGATTCTTACCCTGAATTTCACAAAAAATTTATATTTATACAGATTGCAGTGCCGTCAAGAGTTGAAGTGCCTGAATATCAAAAACTTAAAAAAGAAATAGATGAAACGGTCGGCAGGATTAACGGTAAATTTTCAGTAGACGGATGGAGTCCGATTTCTTATATTTATAATTCTTTAAATATAAAAGATCTGATTTCTTATTATAGCTGCGCTGATTTTGCTCTTGTTACCGCGTTAAGAGACGGTTTAAATCTTGTCGCAAAGGAATATATAGCTTCAAAAGTTAATAATGACGGGATGTTAATACTAAGTGAATTTACCGGCGCCGCAGAAGAATTAAATACAGGAAATCATATTAATCCATACGACGGCAAATCTATTGCAGCAGGAATTTTACGTTCAATTACCACTTCGCGGAAAGAAAAAGAAAAAATAATGACAAATTTAAGACAACATATTAAGACAAATGATATTTATAAATGGGTGGATAAATTTTTATGTCAGCTTTAAATACGATAATTGATCGGATAAAAGCAAATAATAAAACGCTTTTAATATTTGATTATGATGGAACATTAACTCCGATAAGAGAAAAGCCTGAACTTGCCAAATTAGATAATGAAACAAAAAATGCTTTAGAAAAATTAGCAAAAATTGATTTTATTAAAATTGCATTGGTTAGTGGCAGAAGCATTAAAGATTTACAGAATTTAACAGGTATAAATACTTCTGATATTTCAATGTATGGCATTCATGGAGGAGAAATTTTAAAAAAAGGCAAAATTTATGTAAATATTCCTGAATCTTTTAAAAAAGATTTAAATGACTTAAAACAGACAATAACAGATTTATCAGACATGCCTGGAATTATTATAGAGGATAAAAAATATTCTCTTTCTGTTCATTATAGGCTTGCGGATACTAAAACAGCCCAAATAGCCGTTGAAAAATTCAAAAAACAAGCTGAAGCAAAAAATTTAACTAATAATTTTAAATTCCAGGAAGGAAGGAAAGTTATTGAGCTTATGCCAAAAAATTTTAATAAGGGAAAAGCTGTAAATTCTCTTATCACAAAGCATCTTGGTTATTTGCCCGTATATTTTGGAGATGATAAAACAGACATTGATGCTTTTAAAGAAATTAAAAAACATAATGGTCTGACTTTTTGGATAGAATCCGACAATAGCAGTAATATACCAATAAATACTTCTTCTTTTCCTGTTGACGAAATAATTACTATAGAAAAAATTAAAGAAATTTTTTTAATGTTCAGCTCTGAGATATAGTTTGATTTTATTGCATAATTCCCAAAAATCCTGTAAGATTTTTATTATAAAATAGCGTATATTTTAAGAGTTTTAGAAATTTAAGGAAATTTAGGGGAAGTATGTATAAATTAAATTTTAAAAATAATATGATTCTGCCTATAATTATTATAATTGCAGGAATAATTTTATCTGTTGCTTTGGCTTTTATACCTATATCATCTGTTAATATTGCAATACCTTTGTTAAAAATCGAAGCTTTGGCTGTGTTTTTAATTTTAAACCTGCTCATATATCCAAAAGCTTCGACAATGCAGGTTATAGTTTTATCAATAGTTAATGTTGCGATTTTTTTAGTGATGATTGCTGTGGCTGTTCTAGGTTTTGATCTTCTTGGGGCTAAAGAACCTTTTTTAAAACACGGATTAATCTTGTCTGTAAGTCCTATTTCTCTTGGCATAGGCTTATTAGCAAGTATTTTTGCAATATATATGTCAGTTAAATTTGAGATTAAAAAAATTGAAAAAATAATAAAAGAAGAACCTGTTTTAATTGAAGAAGTAGAAAAATTTAAAGAAGAAACCCCTATTTTAGTTGAACAGCCTGAAGAAGTCATTGATCAAAAAATTGAAGAACCTGAATTAACATCTCAGGTTTCACCACCTGTTATTGAAGAAGTAAAAGAACCTGAAATAAAACCAGAACCTCAGGAAGAAATGTTTTTTGAAGAGATATCAGAAACAGAAAAAATTGAAATAAAACCAGAAATATCTGAAATAAAAGAAGAACCTCAACAGGAAGAAATGTTTTTTGAAGAGATTTTTGAAACTCCACAAGAGCCTCAAGTTCAGGAAAAAGTTGAATATGAAGATAAAACTGAAAATATTTTTGAAGAAGAGTTAGGGGGTTTACCTGAGATAAATCTGGAAGAAAATCAAGCTTTAAAAAGCCAGGAACCGAATGATCCGCAGCAAGATGGTCAGTATCAGTTTATTCCTGAAAATATAAGACTTGTAGAAAATCCCATGCCAAAAGAAGTTGAATCAAAAGGTAAAATAGCAGCTATTGGCAAATTACTGGTCAATAAAAGGGATTTGGAAAATATAATTGAAGTAAATGCGCTTATGCAGCATATAGGCGGCGGCACAACCGGCACTCGCATAATTACAATGATTTCGGGCGAAAAAACAAATGAAAAATTTGAAAAAATTAAAACAGACTATCCTCAGGTTAAAGATTTAGTGCTTTTGGATAAAGGCGGATTTGTAATTGCAAGCGTTATTGGAGATGAACACAAGGAACAAACAATAGGCGCTATTGCTTCAGGAGCATTTCATACTATACAAAACTATCTTATACAGCTGGATATAACTAATCCTTTGAAAATATTTTTTGAAACAGAAGATAATATTTATTCTTTGATTAAAATGGATGATAATATTCTCTTTTCTTCCTGTAATAAAGAATTTGAGCCTGTTGATTATATTTTAATAAAAAATATTTTAAATCAGGAAAATATATCTAATCATGATTTATCAGTTATCAGAAATATCAAGGGTATGATTGAATCAGTAATTACAGATAAAGAAGGAAAATTAGCAGGCTCATTTAACGGTAAGAATCCTGTAAAATCAGCTTCAATTTTGTCTGCTATATTTGAAAATTTAAAAGTGTTTATAAATCATATTCAGCCTTCTAAATTAAATAAAATAACTACTTTTACCAATGATAAAGTTTTAGTTATAAAAAAATATAATGATAAAATAGCAGGATTTCTTTTAATAACAGAAGGAACCATAAAATATAGTGATAAAATAGCTAAAATAGAAGAATTTATTAGACAAGGAAGTAAATAAATGAATGCTGTTAGAAGTTCATTAAACGATACTTTACTGGATGCTCAGATTATAAACGAAGAGCAGCTTGAAAAAGCTCTTGAAGAGAAAAAAAGATCAAAAAAATCTTTGCTGGAAGTATTGTGTGATCTGCAATTTATAACAAAAGAAGATCTCCACAGTCAGCTAAAAGATGCTTTGGAAATGCAATATGCGGTAACTTTTATGAATTTGGCTGAAATTCAGATTGATCTTGAATTATTAAGCATTATTCCTAAAAATGTGCTGATTTCGCATAAATTTGTTCCGGTAAAAAGAAGCGAAAATGTTTTTACCTTTGCAATGGTAGAGCCTGATAATATTATTGCTGACAGAGAGATTAAAAATAGATTAAGAGAATTTAAAGATATAAAAATTAAAAAAGCAGTAATTTTTGAGGATGATTTTAATAAATTTATTGAAGCTCATTTTCCTAAACAGGAAGAAAAAGTAGAGATTATTGAGCAGGATACTGATGAATTAATCTCTTCAATGGGCATAGATTTTCTTGATACAAGCATTGATGACCTTGATGTAGCTGATTTGACAGATTCTGCCCAGGAAGCTCCTATTATTCAGTTGGCTAACAGTATATTGGGAGTAGCTATTAGAAGAGGGATAAGCGATATACACATAGAACCAAGGGAAAAAGAAGTTCTTGTAAGATATAGACAAGATGGTGTATTAAGTATTCACAAGACTTTTCCAAAAAAAATTCAGAATGCGCTTGTTTCAAGATATAAAATTATGTCTGAGCTTGATATTTCTGAAAGAAGAATGCCTCAGGATGGCAGGATTCGTGTAAAAATGGTAAATAAAGTAATTGATTTTCGTGTATCGACTTTACCAAGCAAGTTTGGTGAAAAAATAGTAATGAGAATCCTTGACAAGTCTAATATTTCACTTGGACTGGATCAGATTATAACAAATAAAGAAATATTAAAAATAGTCCGTGAAATGATAAACAAGCCTTTTGGAATAATTTTTGTAACAGGACCGACAGGCAGCGGTAAAACTACTACTCTTTATAGCGCTTTAAGCGAAAGAAACACGCCTGAAGTAAATATTTCAACAGCAGAAGACCCTATTGAATACGATCTTGAAGGAATTACACAATCAGAAGTTAATAAATCCGTAGGCATGGACTTTGCAAGAATATTGAAAGCTTTTTTAAGACAAGACCCTGATATTATGTTGGTAGGTGAAACAAGAGATAAGGAAACAGCAAAAATTGCTATAGAAGCTGCTTTAACCGGACACCTTGTATTTACGACTTTGCACACAAACGATGCTCCCGGCTCTGTTATGAGGCTTCAGGAAATGGAAGTTGAACCTTTTTTAATATCAAGCGCAACCATAGGTATAGTAGCTCAAAGGCTTTTAAGACGCTTATGCAAAAATTGTAAAGAAGAATATACTCCTGAAGATCAGGTATTTAAGTTTTTAGGAATAGAAAATCTTGAAGATAAAACTTTTTATCGGGGTAAAGGCTGTGAAAAATGTAATAACACCGGATATAAAGGCAGGGTTGGCGCTTATGAAGTCATGAAAATTAATGACCATCTTAGAGATTTGATAGCTAAAGGAATGAATACAGCTATTCTTAGATTTGCGGCTCAGCAATCAGGAATGAAAACCTTGCTGGAATATAGCTTAAATCTTGCAAAGGAAGGTTCCACTACTTTAGATGAAGTAATCAGGGTTACATTTACGGGTGAAGGAGCTTCTTCTGTATGTCCAGGCTGTGGCAAACCCGTGGGAGACGAATTTTATAAATGTCCGTTCTGTCAATTTGAACTTAAAAAGACTTGTCCTCGTTGTAGTGTCCTTATACAGGAAGGCTGGATTTCCTGTTCAAAATGCGGCTTAAAACTATTGGATTATCAGGCGGATACAACATGCAGTTATTGTAATGGTGAAATATCGCTGGAAATGGCTGAATGTCCGTGGTGTTGCCAACAAATTTCCGCAAATAAATAATCAATATTATGGAGATAAAAAAATTATGTTATTAGAAGAGTTATTAAAGCTTGTATTTGAAAAAAAAGGCAGTGATTTACATATTTCTGTGGGATTACCGCCGGTAGTAAGAATTGATGGAAAGCTTGTCAGAAGTGATTATCCTCCTCTTACAAGAGATGATGTGCAAAAATTAATTTTTAGCATGCTCAATAATGAACAAAGAAGAAACCTTGAGCAAAACTGGGAATTGGATTGCAGTTATGGAGTGCATGGCATAGGACGTTTCAGAGTCAATGTATATAAAGAAAGAAATAACTACGGCGCTGCTTTGCGTACTATTACCTCAGAAATTCCAACTCTTGCGCAACTTGGATTGCCTGATATTGTCAGGGAAATAGCAGAAAGACCAAGAGGATTAATTTTAGTAACAGGACCAACCGGAAGCGGTAAATCCACAACTCTGGCAACAATGATAGATCATATTAATGTTACAAGAAGCGAACATATTTTAACAATAGAAGACCCTATTGAATATCTGCATAATTCTAAAAAAAGCGTTGTGCATCAAAGAGAGCTGGGACAGGATACAAGAAGCTTTAATAATGCTCTTAGGGCGGCTCTTAGAGAAGACCCCGATATTATTTTGGTAGGTGAGCTGAGAGACCTTGAAACTATATCATTGGCTTTAACAGCTGCTGAAACAGGACACCTTGTCATGGGAACCTTGCACACATCTTCTGCCAGCCAGACTATTGATCGTATTGTTGATGTATTTCCGGCAGAACAGCAACAACAAATAAGAATCCAGTTATCAAACGGATTGGTAGCTGTATTTAGCCAGACATTAGTTCCAAAACTAAATCCTGACGGACAAAAAAAAGGCAGGATTTTGGCTCAGGAAATCATGATTGTTACGCCGGCTATTTCTAACCTGATTCGGGAAGGTAAAACAGCGCAAATTTATTCAGCAATCCAAACAGGCGGCGGTTATAAGATGCAAACCCTTGAATCTTCTCTCAGAGATCTTTATCAGAAAAGATTAATTACTTATGATGATGCTTTGTCTAAAACAAGCAGACCTGAAGATCTGAAACGCATGCTTGAAAGCGGAGTTCCAGGTGGCTAAGCCACATTCATAGGCTTCCAATCATTCTGGAGTAGGAATGATTGAAGAGGATAAGGAGGCGCCTCAGGCGCAGGCTTCCAATCATTCTGGGCAGGAATGATCTTAGTTAATTCATAATAAAGAAGGAGTGGGTTTATGGCACAATTTAAGTATAAAGCTCGCGATGGAGAAGGAATTTTACACGAAAATATAATTATTGCAGACAATGAAAGCATTGCCAGCGCTAAATTGTCTGAAAAAGGACTATGGGTAGTTGAAATAAGCAGCGCTGAAAAATCAAAAAATCCTCTGGATATTGATTTGGATGGTATATTAGGTAATATATTCGGTGTAGGATTAAAAGATTTGGTTATTTTTTGCCGTCAGTTTTCTGCATTAGTTAATTCCGGTGTTGCCATGATGAGAGCATTAACTATTCTTTCTGAACAGGCAGACAATCCCCAGCTTTCAAAAATTCTTTATAATGTCAAATCAGAGGTTGAACAGGGCATAAATCTTTCTGATGCTTTTGCCAAGCATCCTAAAGTATTTGATAATCTTTTTATCAGTATGATTAGAGCAGGAGAAACCGGCGGTGTGCTTGATGAGGTTTTAAATCGTATTGCAAGATTTATGGAAGACAGAGCAAGACTTTCAGGTAAAATAAAATCAGCGATGACTTATCCGGCAGTAGTAACAGGTCTTGCCCTTATAATCTTTTTTGTTATGTTAACGGTTATTTTGCCTAAATTTGGAGAAATATTTTCTCGTTTAGGCAGTGAACTTCCTGCATATACCCAATTTTTAATTAATTTAAGCAATGTTCTCAGATCAGCCTGGTTATTACTGTTTATTTTTATAATAGGGCTTATTGTATATGGATTTAAAAAGATTTATTCAACAAAAAGGGGAAGATATATAATAGATAAAATCTGTCTTAAACTGCCTGTATTTGGAGGGTTACTTCAAAAAGTAGCTGTAGCAAGATTTACAAGGACATTCGGAACTTTAATCAGAAGTGGAGTGCCAATATTAAGCTCTCTTGAAATTGTTGAACAATCTTCAGGAAATGCTGTTTTAGCAAGAGCAGTAAAATCTGTCAGCGAAGAAGTAAAACAAGGCGGAACAATAAGTGTTCCGCTTGATAAATCCAAAATTTTTCCTCCAATGGTAATATCCATGATAAGTGTAGGAGAAGAAACTGGCGAACTTGATGCCATGTTGACTAAAATAGCTGATTTTTATGATGATGAAGTAGAAGCAGCTGTTGAATCATTAACTTCACTTCTGGAACCATTAATGATGGTATTTTTAGGCGGTATGGTAGGCGCGGTTATTGTCGGTATGTATCTGCCTATGTTTAAGATTTTTGAGAGCATACATTAATTGATTTTACTGAACTTAAAAATAAAGTAATAAACCAGAAATTTCCACCTTTTAAAAAAGGGTTGATACAGGATGACTAAGCTACATTTACTAGCTTACTTAGTTAAAAAAATAAGTGTAAATTTTACAATATTGTAAATAAGTGTAAATTTTACATTAAAAACTAGCACAATTTTTATAACTTTAGTTTTATAATAGATGATATAAGAAAAATATGACCTCTAACTCTCTATTTTGGACTTAAACCTCTATCCCCCTTGGAGGTTTTTTTTTTCTTTAATAAAATTTCATAGCATAATCAATAATATGCAAATAATAATCTATTTGGAGGCTATTTCTATTCTATTCTTTTCTTTTTTAAGCTCAGTTAATATCCATCCCGGAATAAAATTTTTGCCAAGGAATAACTGCTTGTTAAATTTCATTCCATGACAATCAGAACCCCCTGTAACTATAAGTTCATATTTTTCAGCCATACAGGAATAATATTCTATCATAGCAGGTGAATGTTTTCTGTGATAAGCTTCAATTCCCCTAAGACCATGATTCATAAGATCTTTAATCATATCTTCGACCATTTCCATATCACAGGGATGAGCTAAAATAGGTATTCCACCTGCTTCATATACTGCATCTACAGCTTCATGCGGTGTAATTGTTTTACGTTTTACATAAGTAGGAGAATTATCACTAATATATCTGGTATAAATTAGTGATATATTTTTAACGTCAATAGCTTTTGCAATAGTTTTTGCGATATGAGGTCTGCCAATACTGCCTCCCTCCGCAACAAAAGCGGTTATATCTTCCATTTTTATATTTAAATTCGCTTCTTTATTTAATTTTTCAATAATTTCTATGGTTTGCTGAATCCTTGCATGTTGTTGATATGCAATAACATCCAATAAATTTTTTGAGGATAAATCCATATAATAACCAAGTATATGAACTTCCTGCGCTTTCCATAAAGTATTTATTTCAATACCCGGTATAACTTCTATAAGATTTTTTCCTGTTTCATCTAATTTAGAATCCAAATATTTCTGAGCCAGTTTACAACCCAGTAAATTATCATGGTCTGTAATTGAAATAGCAGAAATACCTAGTTCAATTGCAGTATCTATAATTTCTTCCGGTGATAAACTGCCATCAGAGTAAATGCTATGAATATGCAAATCTAATTTCAATTTATTATCCTTTCATTAATCTTTTACCTCACTAACTTTAATAAAATAATTAATTCTTTCAATCTTTTCTGCGCATCCGGTTTTTGCTTTGATTAGTATTCTTACGGCATTTATTTGAGATTCATCTAAAGAAGCCACTTCAAATCTTACAGGTAATCCTGTTTTTAAACGTTTGACTGAAGTTTCTATATCCATGCCGATTACGCTTTTAGAAGCTCCGCAACAACCAACATCCGTAATATAAGCCGTATTATTTTCCAAAAATTTTTCGTCAGCTGTCTGAATATGCGTATGAGTGCCAATAAAAGCGCTTATACCTAATCTATCTGCAAAATACCCTAATGAAATTTTTTCAGCTGTTGCTTCAGCATGAAAATCTATTATTATAATAGGAGTTTCATATTGATTTTTTTTAATTTCATTTTCTAAAGTAGTCCAGGGAGAATCCATAGGAGACATAAATATTCTTCCAAGCACATTTATAACGCATATAGATATTTCTCCAACTTTAAAAATTCTTGAACCGACTCCTGGAGTACCTTCCGGATAATTTAAAGGTCTGACTAACCTGTCAGCTTTATCAATATATTTAAAAATTTCATTTTTATCCCATATATGATTTCCTGAAGTTAAAGCATTAATGCCAATATTAACAAGTTCATTATAATTTTTTTCAGTCAATCCAAAACCATGTGAAGCATTTTCTACATTAGCAATTACAAAATCAGGTTTATTTTCTAACTCATTTAGGTATTTGGCAACCGCATATCTTCCAGGTCTTCCTATTATATCTCCAAAAAAAATTACTTCTATATATTCTTTCATTTTGCAATTTCTGTAGCTCTTATTTCACGCACAACAGTAACTCTAATTTGTCCCGGGTAATCAAGTTCAACTTCAATACGTTTCGCTATATCTCTTGCAAGTTTACTGGCAGCTAAATCATCAAAAATATAAGGTTGAACCATAACTCTGACTTCACGACCTGCCTGGACAGCAAAAGATCTTTTTATTCCTTCATAACTTGTTGCTATTTCTTCAAGTTTTTGGATTCTCTTGATATAAATTTCTAAAGTGTCTCTTCTTGCTCCTGGTCTGCCGGCGCTCATTGTGTCAGCAATTTTGACGAAAACAGCTTCTATAGAATTTGCAACTACATCATCATGATGGGATTCTATAGCATGAATAATTGCTTCACTTTCGCCATAGCGTCTGGTAATTTCTACGCCTAATTGGACATGAGTTCCTTCTTGGGTTTGATCCAGGGCTTTTCCAATATCATGCAATAATCCGGCTCTTTTTGCCGTATTAACATTTGCGCCAAGCTCAACAGCAATCATCCCGGCTAAATGACCAACTTCCAATGAATGTTTCAAGACATTCTGTCCATAACTTGTTCTGTAATAAAGTCTTCCAAGGGCTTTAAGCAATTCCGGATGAATATTCATAATGCCTAGTTCAAAAGCTGCTGATTCACCATCTTTAAACATTCTTTCATTAACTTCTTCACGGGCTTTTTCAACCATATCTTCTATTCTGACAGGGTGAATGCGTCCATCAGTGATAAGTTTTTCAAGAGCGATTTTTGCCGCTTCTCTTCTAATTGGATCAAAACAGGAAAGCACTACGGCTTCCGGTGTATCATCAATGATTAAATCAACACCGGTAAGAGTTTCGAGAGCGCGAATATTCCTACCTTCTCTTCCTATAATTCTTCCTTTCATTTCATCACTTGGAAGATTAACTACAGAAATAGTAGATTCAATAATCTGATCCATAACACAACGCTGCATTGTTGAGGAGATTATTTCTTTAGCTTTTTCTTTAGCTGTTTCTTTAATATATGCTTCATTTTCACGTATTAATTGCAAAGCTTCACTTTTTAAATCATTTTCAAGTTGCTTTAATAAAAGAGCTTTACCTTCTTCAACTGAAATACCAGAAATTCTCTCAAGTTCTTTTAATTGTTTTTCTACAAGTTCGGCTAGATAATCTTCTTTGTCATATAACTCGTCTAATTTTTTTGCTAGTTCTTGTTCTCTTTCACCGGCTGCCTGTAACCTTGCTTCCAGCTTTTCTTCTTTTTGAAGCAACCTTTGTTCTAGCCTTGCTAATTCAGTTCTTCTTTCGCGTACTTCTGCTTCAAATTCCTGCTTTTGATTATGAAGAGCTTCTTTTGCAGAAATTAAAGCTTCTTTACGTTGAAGTTTTATTTGTTCTTCAGCCTCAATTAGTTTTCTCGAAGCTTCGACTTGAACTTTTTCGACTTGAGAGTTTTTTGTTTTTAGTTGAGAGTTTAAATATATTACATATATTACTAAAGATATAATTGCTATAACTAATATAATTAACATTAAACCAATATTTTCGATTGTCCTATACCTCTTTTTTTTAAAAAGCCGGTAAAAAAGATATCAATCCTAGCATTAATAATATTATCACACAATTTAGTTTTTTGTCTCATATTTTTTTAGTCAATATTTTAAAATTCAACTAAAACAGCATAAGACTTACAGCCATAACCAACATGCCGAAAGTAACTCCGAGTATTTCCACATGTCCGTTTCCATATTCCCTTGCCATTGGCAGAAGTTCATCAAATGATATATATATCATAATACCGGCTACTAAAGCTAAAATAGTTCCAAAAGTAAAATCATTAAGAACTGACTTTAAGAAAAAATAACCGATTAATGCGCCTAGAGGTTCTGTCATTCCAGACAGAAGTGTAAGCGCAAATGCTTTTCTTTTGCTTTTTGTCGCATGATATATAGGTAAAGCAACAGCAATTCCCTCTGGAATATTATGTATTGCAATTGCAATCGCAATTGAAACTCCAAGACTTAAATTTGTCAAACCTGCCATAAAAGTTGTAAGTCCTTCGGGAAAATTATGAAGAGCTATTATCAAAGCTACAAATAAACCTGTTCTGCATAATTTGCATTTTGAAAATTTTTCTTCATATTCTGAATCTGAAATATTAAAAACATGATGACTTATATCATCGGGAATAATTTTGTCAATAAAAGCAGTAAGCCCTATTCCCGTAAAAAATAACGCAATACTGAGCCATTCGCCTGTACTGTTACCAAAAAAAGCCATTAAATAATGTTTTGATTCCTGTAAAATTTCTGTAAATGATACATAGATCATTACTCCGGCTGAAAAACCAAGTCCAAGCGATAAAGCAAGGACATTATCTTTTTTTATGAAAAATGCTAATATTCCGCCTATACCTGTCGAAATTCCGGCAAGAAAACTTAGTAAAAGAGCGGTTGATACATTACTTTCCATTATTATTCAGTTGATTCTTTATTTTCAGAAGTTTCAGTTTCACTGCCAACCTTTATAACAACATTTGATATATTTTCTCTGGTTTTTGATTCAATTTCTTCAAGTATCTTTGGATTTTCAGCAAGAAAATCTTTTGATTTTTCTCTTCCCTGTCCAAGTCTGGTATTACCATAACTAAACCAGGTTCCAGCCTTGTTTACTATATTTGCTGATACTGCAACATCCAAAATACAACCTATTTTAGAAATTCCTTCTCCATAAACTATATCGAATTCAGCAATTCTAAATGGAGGAGCCACTTTATTTTTAACAACCTTTACCTTTGTTTTGTTGGCAAATTCCTGTCCGTCTTTTTTGATAGTTTCTACTTTTCTTATATCAAGACGCACACTTGCGTAATATTTTAAGGCATTGCCGCCGGTTGTGGTTTCAGGGTTTCCATAACCTCCAATTTTGTGTCTAAGTTGATTTATAAATATAACAGTAGTTTTTGTCTTACTTACAATTGCTGTCAGCTTTCTCAGTGCCTGACTCATTAATCTTGCCTGCAAACCCATATGAGGATCACCCATTTCGCCTTCAATTTCAGCTTTAGGAACAAGCGCAGCCACTGAATCTATGACAATAATATCAACAGCTCCGGAACGAACCAACTCTTCCGTTATTTCAAGAGCCTGTTCACCTGTATCTGGTTGACTTATAAGAAGTTCATCGACTTTTACGCCTAATTTCCTTGCATATTCAGGGTCAAGGGCATGCTCAGCGTCTATAAAAGCAGCTATACCGCCATTTTTTTGAGCTTCTGCAACAATATGCTGAGCTAATGTAGTTTTCCCACCACTTTCAGGACCGTAAATTTCTATGATTCTTCCTCTTGGAACTCCGCCAATACCTAGAGCAATATCAAGAGAAAGAGCTCCTGTCGGGATGAAATCTACCGCTGTAGTTGTTTTGTCGCCAAGACGCATTATCGAACCTTTTTCAAAGCCTTTTTCTATTCTGTCAATAGCAAGTTCAAGCGCCTTTTTTTTATCTGCGTTTAAATCTTCAAGTTTTGTTTTTTCTTGTGTTGCCATTTAGTTTAAACCTCATTCTAAATAATAAATTATTAAATACTTACTTAATATACTAAAATTATAATCTAAAATCATATAAATATATGATGATTTGAATTTCTAATAACCTTTTATGGAGGATGTTTTAACTTAAAAATTATGGCAAACTTTATCATGTGAAAATAATAAAACAAACGGAGTTGATTTATTTATTATGAATGTTAATGAAGAATGTTTGCTTCAATTTCTTAACAATCCAGAGAGATTAGAAGTAACAACAGAAAAATTGAAAAATTTTATTTTTTTTCTAAATAATAGTAATATTATTATTTTAAATGAAAAAAAATTTAGGAGAAAAATAATCTAAATTATAGTTGGTTTAAAATGGACAATAAACTAAAAAAAGTTATTTATACAAGATCTTCTACTCGGGGATTGGATTTTATTATTCCAGTGGGCGCTGAGGGGAAGATCTTAATATATTGCGATCATCCTGTTACGACAAAATTATTAGTTGATTTTGGTTCTTATGGAAAGGCTATAGTTCCTTTAAGCAGTGTGAGAGAAATTTAAAAAAATGCGCAAAATTAAAAAATTTTTTAATATAAAAATTTTTAAAATTTTTTCTTATTTTTTCTTAATAATTTTAGTAATTTTATTTTTACAATGGAGAGCCAGTAGCCGATTTTTTGAAATGATAGAACTGCGGACACTGGATCTTAGATTTGGCATGTCAAGTAAAACTATCAAAAATAATCCGAATATTATGATTTTAAGCATTGATGACAGCAGTCTTGAAAAATTGGAAGACAAATTTGGCAGATGGCCCTGGAATAGAAATATTTATACAGAAACTATTAATTATCTTGAATTAGAAGGCGTTGACTCAATTATATTTGACTTAATGTTTATTGGTCATCAAAAAGGTTTTGAAAATATTGACACAGAATTGGCTAAAACTATTGGAAAATATGAAAATGTTTATGCTTCTATGAATTTTGACTATAGTGAAAGCAAAACACCGCCTGATCTTCCTGATAAATTAAAAATCAAAGTAAAAAATCAGAGTAAAACAATAAATTTTTCAAATATTGAATTTTTAAACTGTCGATTAATTCTCGATGAAATTATTGATGCTACTCCAAACATAGCTTTTATAAATTTTATAAGGGATACGGACGGCATAAGCAGACGCAGTCCTTCATTTATTAAATATAAAAACGATTTATATCCTTATTTGGCTTTTAAAGCAGCTATTGATTATATTAAAAGACATGAACATCTAAAAACAGCAGAATTTGTTATAAATAAAGACAATCAACTTTTATTTGGAAGTAAAAAAATACAATTAAATAATGACAGTTCAATGTTAATTAACTGGTATGGACCTCAAAAAACTTTTGAACATGTGCCATTCTGGAAAGTTATTAATTCAATTAACAGTATAAAAGAAGATAAAAACCCTATCCTGCCACCGGGTTATTTTAAAAATAAGGTTGTTTTTATTGGTGTAACGGCAACTTCTCTGTATGATATTAAAAGCGTTCCTTTAAGCAGTGTTTTTCCCGGTGTTGAAATTGAAGCAACGGTTTTTAACAATATAATAGACGATAATTTTATAAAAAAATCCAGTGATAAAATTAATCTTATAATCTGTATTTTATTAAGTATTTTTGTGGGGATTTTGATTATAAGACTGCAATCACCGCTTATTTCATCTTTTATAACTATTTTAACAATTATTTTATATATTGGTCTGTCTTTATTTTTATTTAACAATTATTTTATTTGGATAGGGATTATTGACCAAATTATAGTTATTTCTATTACATTTACAATTATGTATGTTATTAAATATTTGATAAAATCAAAGGATTTTGAGTATACATATAAATTATCAACTACTGATGGACTTACAAATCTTTATAATCACAGGTATTTTGAAGAAAATTTAATAAGCTTAATTGAAAAAACAAGCAAAAATAAAAATCATTTTTCACTATTATTTGTAGATATTGATTTTTTCAAAAAATTTAATGACACTTATGGACATCAAGCCGGTGACGCTGTTTTAAGACAAGTTGCCGAAACTCTTAAAAAATCTGTAAAATCTTCAGATTTTGTTGCCAGATACGGCGGTGAAGAAATGGTTATTATAATTAAAAATACAGATATTAATAAAGCAATATCTACTGCTGACAGAATTTGTAAAACAATTGCCAATAAAGCATTTAAACTGCCTGAAGGTATAGAAGTAAATGTTACTGTTAGTTTAGGAGTAGCAACATACCCTGAACACGGCAAAACTTATACTGAACTGGTTGAGTTTGCGGATCAGGGATTGTATCGGGCTAAAAGAGACGGCAGAAATCAGGTAGGCAAAATTTACGGAACTTTGATAGCAAAAGTTCAAAAAATAGACAATATTTGAAAGAATTATATAAAAAACGAGGCTGAAAACCGCATGGCTTCGTTTTGATTTTTCTTGGAAGAAAAATTTTTTACAAAA
>JAZDPZ010000060.1:0-83923 GCA_043797105.1 bacterium
TTCTAATTCATACCTATAATTTCTTAAAATTCTAGGTATTTTAATAAAAAATCTCTTTGTAGTTTTTTCTGTATTATTTATCCAATTATTTAATTTTATTAAAGAATAAACAATAAGATAAAAAATAATCAATTCAACGAAAAACATTAAAATTAAATAGTTTTGTGTCATAATCAATTTTGAAAAATACAACCTTAACATTTTTATTTTACCTAAAATTAAGATTTTTATCTACAAAATTTAATTTATTATGTTTAAAAATTTAATCTATAAAAAATCAATATTTGTTGCAAAATTGATCGAATGGGGAATAAAAACCATGAATTTTGGTGCTGCAACTAATTTCCCAGGAAAAATAGCAAGAAAAATAGAGCCTGATATACTTTCTTTTCTTGTTAATCAATCTAAAAAAGAAATAATTGCAGTTACAGGAACAAATGGAAAAACCACAACATCAGGATTTATTGCAAGTATACTTAAACAGGATAATCGAAAAATTGCTCATAACCGAAAAGGCGCAAATATGCTTACAGGCATTACAGCCGCAATGATTAAAAACAGTAATTTTAACGCAAAATTAGATGTAGATAATTGTATTCTGGAAATTGACGAAGCTTATTTATACAAAGCAGTGGAAGAATTTAATCCGGATTTATTATTGGTTACGAATCTTTTTAGAGATCAGCTTGACCGTTATGGAGAACTTGACACTACAGCTAAAAAAATACAGGCTGCTATTGAAAAAACTACTGAAATAAAACCGCTTAAAGTTATTTTAAATGCTGATGATCCTATTGTTTCTTCACTTGCCAAAGAAAAAGCAGTAGAAAAAATTTATTATGGCTTTAATCAAGTGAATTTTTCAGAAAAAAAACAGGATATTAATTCTCTTCAGGAAATTTGCAGCTGTAAATGCGGAAAAAGATATAATTATTCTAAAATTTTTTATGGACATTTAGGACATTATAATTGTATTTGCGGTGAATCCAGACCAACCCCGAAAATTAGCGCTTCCGTAGATATTAATGCTAACATCATTATTATTAAAACCAATAATAATGATGAATTTACAATAAATCTTAAAATGCCGGGTTTATATAATGCGTATAATGCTCTTGCCGCTGTAACACTTGCTTTGGAACTTGGTATTCCTGTTGAAAATATCATAAAAGGGATTGAAAATTATAATACTGTTTTTGGCAGAGCAGAATTAACCTGTTTAAAAGGTAAACCAGCCTTGATTCAACTTATAAAGAATCCTATAGGAGCTACGGAAGTTCTTAAAACTGTAAAAGACGATAAAAACAGCAAATTATTAATTATAATTAATGATAATTACGCTGACGGGAGGGATGTTTCCTGGTTGTGGGACGCAGATTTTGGATTATTAAATAACCATAATAAACAAATTATTGTAAGCGGCATAAGGGCTTTTGACATGGCAGTAAGACTAAAATATGTCGATATTGACCAAAATAATATTAAAGTCATTGAAAATATTAAAAAAGCGGTTGATTTTTCACTGTTAAATTTGAGAGTTGATGAAAAGCTTTATATTTTACCGACTTATACAGCTCTTTTGCAGCTACAGAAAGTGTTAAAAAGACAATGAAACATTGCGCGCCTGTAACTCAGTTGGATAGAGTAGCAGTCTCCGAAGCTGCAAGTCATGCGTTCGAATCGCATCAGGCGCATTTTTATTTTTAGAGAGTATTGCAATTTATTTTTAAATTTAGGATTAAAAATAAATTTTATAGTAAAATACTAAGCGCTTTGCGCCACAACCTAATATTCTTTTTGGAAAAGGTCTTGGTGATGTCAAAAAAGAAGATTTAAATAAAGGTAAAAAAAATATTTTAACCAATTTAGAAAAGAACCCAAATTTTGTAGAGTTAGTTAAAGATCAAGAGCCATCGACAATAAAAGAATTACTTGGACTTTTTTTCGAAAGAGTAAAGAAAGATGTAAAAAAAAATGCTTAAAAATTTTGATAATAAAGATAAGGAAGAATTAAGTAAAAACATTGATGAAGCCTTCTTAGCAAATAGTGCTTTTGACTGTTTTTTTAAAATTTGAGAAAGATACAGAAAACAAAATTACTCATAATCCAATACCAATAAAAGATATTTTAGAATTGCTTAAAGCATATTTAAAAGATGATAATAAAGGGTTAGCAGAAATAGTAAGAAGAAATTTGGACGTTAAAGCATAGATAAAAATTTCATAATTTAATTTGCTTTAATTTATAAGCAATCCCATTATAATATTTATTATAGTGATGAGTATAGGCAGGAGATGGGGATTGTTTAATTAAAAATGAAAGACAAATTGATAATTAATAAGAATACTAAATTCCCTTGTAAAATTAATGGGAAAATACATTTTATAGGACTTGGCGGAATTGGAATGAGCGGTTTAGCCAAGTTTTTGCTTGAATTGGGTTATAGAGTTTCAGGCTCTGACGTTAAGGACGGGGCTGAGATGTTTTCAATAGCGGCATTAGGAGGCACTGTTTTTATAGGGCATTCTGAAAAAAATATCGGCGATGCGTCTATTATAGTTGCCAGCTCTGCTATAAAGGCTTCTAATCCTGAAATAGCAGAAGCTCAAAGGAGAAATCTGCCTATTTTGCACAGATCACAGCTCCTTGAAGCATTAATGAGCGGATTAGGCTTGGAAGAAGATGGAAAACAAATTTCTATAGGAGTTTCAGGCACTCATGGCAAAACAACAACTACAGGCATGATTTCTCTTATTTTTGAAGATGCTGAATTAAATCCTTCCATTGTTGTTGGAGGACAAATGCCCCATTTGAATACTAATTCAAAGTTTGGGAAAGGCGGATATTTCATTGCAGAGCTTGATGAAAGCGACGGAACCATTGAATTATATGCTCCTGACATTAGCGTAATAACAAATTTAGAGCTGGATCATCCTGATTACTATACAGGAGGATTTAATCAACTGCTTGAAACTTTTGAAAACTATATTTATAAGCTCAAAAAGAACAGCAAAATTATAATTAATACAGACTGCAAAGGTAATAGAGAATTACTTGCCAGAATAAATCATCCTGAAATTATTACATATAGCTTAGATAATAATAATGCTGTTTATACGGTTAATGAAGTCTCTGTAAAAGGTCTTGACACTAAAGCTAATATTTATAAAAATAATAATTTTATTGGAGAAATAAAATTATGCGTTCCGGGCAGACACAATATTTCTAATGCTCTTGCTGCTGTTGCCGCTGCTTTGGAATGCGGCATAGAATTTGAAAAAATAGCTGATTCTCTGGCAAGATTTACCGGCATGAAAAGAAGATTTCAGATTTTAGGCTGTGTAAATAGCATACAGATTATCAATGACTATGCTCATCATCCGACTGAACTTAAAACAACTTTGAAAGCCGCAAAAGAAATTGTTGAGTCAAATCAGACAGGAAGAGTTATAGCAATATTTCAGCCTCACAGATATTCCAGACTGGCAAATTTTTGGGATGATTTTATTCAAAGCTTTAAAGATGCTGATATTGTATATATATGCGATGTTTATGCGGCAGGAGAAAAACCTGTTGAAAATATTTCAGCAGAAAGATTAAGCAGGGAAATAATTCACGATAAAGTTTATTATGCTCAGGGTCCGATGGAAAGAATACCTGATATTGTATGCCCTGAGCTTAAACCGGACGATATGGTTTTGACAATAGGAGCCGGTAACATAACAAAACTCGGATATGTGCTGATAGAGAAATTAAGATAAATTATGAAAATTGCAGATTATACAACACTGAAAATCGGAGGAGAGGCTGAAACTGTTTATTTTCCTTCAAGTACAGACGAACTTATTTTAATAAGGGATTTTCTTGTTTTAAATAATAAAGAAATAACTGTAATCGGTGCTGGATCAAATATTTTGGTTTCATCAAACAGTGTTTCAGGAGGAGTTATATTAACAAACAATCTTAAAAACTGTGAAATCTTTGATACTGACAAAGTAAAAGCAGATTGCGGAGTAAAATCAGCTAAGCTGGCAAAAATTTTATCAGAAAATAATCTTTCAGGGCTGGAATTTTTGATTGGAATCCCTGGTTCTGTGGGAGGGGCAGTTGCTATGAATTCTTCCGCTCATAATCAGGCTGTTAAAGATACTATCGAGAGTGCTGAAGTTATGAACCTTGAAACAGGAGAAATATTTAACCTGGATAAATCCCAATTAAAGCTTGATTATAGAAGTTCATTTGTGGAAGCTCATAAATATTTGATCCTTAATGCGACCTTTCAGCTAAAAAAAGCTGAGCAAAAAAATATTTTGGAAAAAATGGAGTATAACCTAAATTATAGAAAACAAAATCATCCCCCTATGACAGAATCGAATGCCGGAAGCTGTTTTAGGAATCCTGTTAACGGTGTTTATGTGGGTTATTTACTTGAAAAACTCGGCGCAAAAAACTGGAGTCAAGGAAAAGCTAAAATTTCATCAAAGCATGCCAATTTTATTGTAAATACAGGTGATGCCACGTCTTTGGATGTATCAAGATTAATGTATAAGATGTATACTGAAATTAAAAATAATTTTGGTTACGAACTCGTAGCTGAGATTAAATATATTGGAAATTCAACAGAGGAAGAAAAAGAAATATGGAAAAATATTACGAAGCATTAAAAATACCATTTGATGCTAAAATAGGCGTTTTATGCGGAGGAATGTCAAGCGAAAGAGAAGTTTCGCTCAGGTCAGGCAAAAATTGTTTTAAAGCCCTTCAAAGTTTAGGATATAAAAATACTGAATTAATTGATGTAGATAAAAATATAAGCAAAATTTTGCTTGATAAAAATATTGAAATTGCTTATATTGCCCTGCATGGAAAGTACGGGGAAGACGGATGCATTCAGGGACTGCTTGAAGTGCTTGGTATTCCTTACACAGGCAGTGGAGTTAAAGCAAGCGCTATTGCTATGGATAAAGAATACACAAAAATAATGCTTAAATCTCAAAATATCCCTGTTATTCCTTCAGTTGTCATTTATAATATCAGTAATTTGGAGCAAAAAAAATTGAATTTAAATTATCCGTTAATGATAAAGCCTTTATGCGAAGGGTCAAGCATTGGCATGAGCAAGGTAAATTCTGAAAATGAGCTTAAAAAAGCTGTTGAAATTGCTCAAAACTTCGATTCAGGGGTTATGATAGAAGAATATATTAATGGAAAATCAATGACAGTTGGTGTTTTAGATATTGATAATAAAACCATAGCAACGCCGATTCTGGAATTTAGAACCAAAACAGAATGGTATGATTATGAAGCAAAATATACTCACGGTATGACAGAATTTATTTTACCCTCTAAAATTTCTGATGAATTAACAAAAAAAATTCAGGATTTTGCGGTAAAAACCCATAATGCTGTAGGAGCAAAAGGCATGAGCAGAGTTGATTTTATATTAAGTCAGGATAATACGATTTATGTTTTAGAAATTAATACTATACCTGGCATGACGGATTTAAGTGATTTGCCGGCTCAGGCAAAATCTATGGGTATCGACTATAATAGTTTGGTAGGAATAATTTTAAACAGCGTTTTAATGTAAAAATACAAAAATAAATTATAATGGATAGAAAAATTCGTAAAATACAGGAAGAATTTAATGATGATGAGTTAAATCTGGGTCGCCACCAGAAAAAATTGCATTATTTAAAAACAAGAAGAAAAGTTCGCAAGTTAGAAATACTATTATCAAGGGCGAGGATATTTGCAAGGCTCCTAATGATTGTATTAATTATCTGGCTGCTTGTTAAAACAGCCTGTTTGCCGCAATGGTACTTAAATAAGGATATTTTTAGTTATTATCCCGGTAAATATCTTAAATTTGAGGGAAATGAGATTGTTTCTAACAGACAAATAATGGAACAGTTAAATCAGGTTAAGCTTCCTCATAAACCAATATATTTGATTAATACTGAATTAGTAGAAAAAAGCATCTTAAAACTTTCTCCTATAAAAAAAGTTTATATCAGAAGATTTTGGTTTCCTGCAAGACTGAAAATCACAATTAGCGAAAAAGTTCCGATTTTATCCGTGTCTCCTTCTCCTAAAATAATGCCTGTTGCTGTATTTACAAAAGAAAAAACCATTATAGGCAGAGAATTTCTTCCTTTGCCCTATTCAAAAAATGTATACTCGGTTATTACTTATGATAATTTTTATAAATGGACTCCGCAGCATATTAGCTATATAGAAAAACTTTCCAAGCGTATAGAAAGTCTTTCCAAAGAAAGACTGCAATATCTGGATATAAGAAATCCTGACGATGTCTTTGCTCAGTTGGATAATGTAAGACTTAGACTCGGCGAACTTAACATGACAATATTTAAAAGATCTGAAAGAATAGGTTCTATCTTGAATGAAGCTTTAAAAATCAAAGATGATATTGATTATATTGATTTAAGATGGGAAGGTCAGACCTCTATAAAACTTAAAAACAAGAAAACTTCTAACCCTGTGGAATTAGCTAAAGAAATGAAATTAAATATACCTTAAAATGTATAATATTCTATTTATAAGTCCAATAAGCATTGCAGGAACCTTAATTATCAAAGGTTTAGCTAAAGGCTTTCAGCAATGCGGGAATAATATTTTAATTCTTGATGTAAGAGAGCTTGATTTTCAAGTTATCAAAAATTTTAATCCTGATTTTGCTATTGGTTATGATTATGCTCATTTTGTTATTCCACAAGCTCAAAAAACAATTAAAGAGTTTGATATTCCTATTATTCACTATTTTGCAGATGCTCCAAATTCAAATTTTGCTCATTCCGGGAATTTAGAGCTTTTTAAAATATTGAATGATTCCGGAAACATTGTTTTTTGCTGGGATAAACAATATTTATCTTTATTTAGCGATAAAGCCTCTTATTTGCCTCTTGGAATTAATCCTGATTTATATTCCGTAAATAAAATTATTCTTGAAAATCCCGAAAAAGATATAGTTTTTGCAGGCAGACCTTTAACAAACAGAAGATTGATTTTATTAAGTGAGATAGTGAAAAATTTTCCGGATAAACTTGAAATTTATTCATATAAAAAGCACTTTGAAACAAGTGTAGAAGAAATGGAAAAAATGGATTTATTAGCCTCAGATGCTTTAGAATCATATAAAAACAGCTATAGAGGCTTTTTAGAAACAGAACGGGATTTAGCTAAAGTTTATGCTAATTCTAAAATAGTCCTTAATATTACAATGGATCAAGGATTAAGCAGTATGAATTACAGAGTTTTTGAGGTTCTTGCTACAGGCGCTTTTTTATTAACTGATTATAAAAAAGATACTGCGGATTATTTTTCGGAAAAAGAAGAATTAGTCTTTTATAGAAACAAAGAAGAACTAATTAAAAATATTTTAGAATATCTAAAAAATGATTCTGAAAGAATTAGAATATCTAAAAATGGTAAGGATAAAGTGTTAAAATATCATACTTTCAAACAAAGGGCTAATAAAATTTTAGAAAATATTTCATTTAATTAGGAACTTATTTAAAAATATTTCATCTATATTAAATGACAACTCCTTAACACTCAAAACTCCCCTTACTCCAATCCCCAGATGGAGTTTTTTTTTCTTAAAACAGAAGTTTATACCAATACACCAAACCCATTTTTAATAGATAGAAATTTATTGTTCATTATTTTTTCTTGAATATCAAAATACTTTGTTTTGGCAGTTTTATATTGCAGTTTCCACGATTAATTATTCCTGTATTTTTATATTCATTATTATTACTATTATCGCTATTAAGCGCTTCTTCCCAGTTTCCGTCAGGGAAATCTTTTAATTGGTAGTTTTGCCAGCCTTGATCCTCAAAATTCATCACAATAAGAACCTCATTTCCTGTTGCCTTATCCCAGCGATGAACTTGCATGACATTGGAGTCTCCATATCTGTATGGTTTGAGCTGATCGCTTTTACCATTATTGAGAGCAGGATTATTTTTAAATAATTCTATAAGTTTTTTAGTATATTTTTCTGTATTGTCATAATAAGTTTTAAGTTCGTTTTTGGCGCTTTCTCTGTCTAATATTGATTCTTTAAATGCAGTTCCGTCATCAACAGAATATCCTTTTTCCCGATTAACCTTATCTCCCAAAGGTTTTCCTGTCAAGTCACTATAGCCAGGATCTGTTCCTGTATATTTTTCCCCTTCCGGATACTTAACAAAGAATTTAAATCTTTGAATACTTCCATATTCATCGCCCTGAAACAGCATTTTTGGTCCGGGATAAGCAAAAGTCACTCCTAAAGCCAGACGATTCAAAGCCTGAGCTTCTTTTAGCACTTTCTTAAATTCGTCTTTTGAAACAGGATTATTAATTTTAAGTTCTTGTTGATTATTCCAGATTTTATCATCGCCTGAATAATAGGCTTCAAGTAATTTCTGTGCGGCATTAGCTGCATTTTGTCCTTTTATTGCCGCATCTCTTTTTGCATCTCCTGTATTTGCTGAATTTATTTTATCGGTCATATTTAATTTAATGTTTAATAATTTTGAAACCAGACGAGTGCCGTCATTATTGCCAATTTCATCATGACTCATAGGATAAGCAATATTTGTACCTGCCATAGGATCCAAAAACATTTGATCCAGGAATTTCATGGCATCAGCATGCCAGCTATCGCCTTTATATTTATAATCTCCATTAAAATCTCTATGTGTTACCAATGTATGTAAGGCATGGTTAAAAGGAAAACCCCACTGAAAATCGCAGCCAACATTATCAAGAGATGTATTGTTATTTTCTATTTTGTTTATCATTTCTACGTGTTTTGATTCATCGCCGCATTTTTCCTGTGGAGTTAATTTTCTAACTATTCTTGGATCATTTTCTTTGGATATTATTTTTCCGTCTTTATCTTTTTTTACTTCTTCCTGCCCATGTTCTGCAATAACAGGAGCATCAGGACAATGAAAATTGACCTCTGATACTATTTGCTTTAAAGCGTTGTCAGATGTCATTTTCTTGGTCATATCAAGTCTTAAACCATCGCATTTATAGTTAATAAGCCAGTTTAACGCTGTATTAACCAAATAATCCCTGACATGTTTGTCATTATTATGTCCCTTATTATTTTTATTATGGTCAGGTTCAAGATTATAACCGGGTCCCCATTCAGTAGACTTACCTTCATATTCGCCAAAATCATTTAAGACATTTTTAAAAACAGGGATATGGCTTGGCACAACATCCATTATAACGTTTAAACCAAGATCATGAGCCGAGTTAATAAATTTTTTAAATCCGTCAGGTCCGCCAAGACTTTTCCTGACAGTAAACGGATCTACTGCATCATATCCCCAACCATTTCCAAGATGATTTCCGACAGGCATAATCTCAATGGCATTAAATCCAAGGTCTTTAATTGGCTTAAGCATTTTCTTAATTTTTTCGGTATCCCCATTTTTAAGCAGTTCTGAAAGATTTTTATTAAATGTTTCACCGTGCATTTCATATATTACAGCTTTTGAAGGTGAAGTTAGTTTAGGATTAACAAGACTAAACCTCTCAGGATTATTTAACCATTTGGTATCAGCTGATACATCATGATTATAGTATTCTGACCAGCTGTCTATTTCGGGTTGACTCAATATACAGGGATCTTTTCGGAATAATATTTTTCCTTGTTTATCAGCAAGGATAAATCTATATCTATCGCCTTGTTTTATAGGAATTTTACCTGTTTCCCACATTCCTTCTCCACAAGATTTCATTTCCTGAATTTTTGAATGTTCGTTATCCGGTGCGATTGTAAATTTGTCTTTTATTTTTTGTATTTTGATAGTTCCTGCTCCCTGGGGTCCAGGATCAGATAAATTTTTATCTTTCCATTCAATAAATATTTGATCTGCCTTTGGCGCCCAAACTGTTAAATTTCCATTAGGATTAATAATTTTTTTATGTTCTTCCAGCTTTCGTCCAAAATTTAGTGATTTTGGCTTTGATAAACAATAACCTCTTAATGTTTCTGAACCTGGATATATAGCAGGAACTTTAGTAATATTTTGTGCTGGATTTTGTAACTGTTGTAATGGTAATGGTTTATGTCTGACTTTCTGGCTTCTCACTCCCACGCTTAATAAATCAATCATAACAGATATTCCCCAATCTCTAACCCTCTAACTCTTAAGTAATGAACAATAATTTTTTACCTTTAAAAAAAAAGAGTTTGGTGTAGGGCATAGCCCTACCCTAGTCTAGTTCCCCTCCCTCGAGGGGAGGGGTAAGGGGTGGGTGTATAAAATTTATTGTTACCCATTTAATACTTATCTCTTAATATGTAAAGTTAAAACAGCAAAAAAATTGCTAATAAAAATCGTTTTATTAGCAAAAAATTAAAATTTGTTAATATTATTTTAATACTAATACGGATTATAAGTTTTATAATATCCGTTAGTAGAGTCAAAGCCGCTTTCTAGCGCGCTTAACAAAGGTAAAAAAACAAGAATGGCAATAATTAGTGCAAAGACCATAAAAAATAATTTTTGCATAGGCGCTTTTTCTCCACTTTTTGGCTAACCATTCAGGGAGATTCTTACAATAAAACTATCTTGTAACTATACTTACTCCTGTCATTCTCAACTAGTTACATTGCCTGTGAAGTTTTAAATTGTGTATATAAAATCTGCCTCTTTAGTTTATTATAAAACATCCTTTTGATAATCGCAATATATTTTTTGATTTAGCAAAATAATATTAAAAAACAGTAATAATATTTGCGATTATACTATATTTAGTATGCAAAAATTCTAAAATTTTAGCTGACACACTAAGTCTATGACTCTTGCAGATGCTTAACATGCCTGTAAACATAGAGTCCAAATAAAACTAATAAAATACCCACTATTGCGTAATCAAATTTATGCCAGATTTCAGTAAGATATTCTCTGTGTTCCCCAAGTTTTAATCCGACAAAAACCAGAAAATAACTCCATACTAAAGACCCCATAAATGTATAAAATATAAATTTTGGAAAATCAGCCTTTAAAATACCGGCAGGAAGCGAAATAAAAGTTCTGACAACAGGAAGCATTCTGCATATAAAAAATGCGATGTCTCCATATTTCATTGTCCATTTATCCGCTAATTCCAGGTCTTTTTTACTTATTAAAAACCATTTTCCGTATTTTTCTATAAAAGGTCTTCCTCCAAAATATCCCAGATAATAAGATGGAACAGACCCAACTACACAGCCAAAAGCTCCAGCAAAGCAAGCCACATGAAAATTAATTTCCCCTATACTTACTAAATAACCTGCAAAAGGCAATATTGCCTCACTTGGCAGAGGTATATTTGCTGATTCTATAGCCATAAGCATAACTATTCCAAAAGCTCCCAGATTGCTTATGGTATGTTCAATACATTTGATAACAGGAACTAAAATTACATCAAGACTACTCATAAATTTATAATCCTTTCATAGTCTGTCATTGCGAGCGAAGCGAAGCAATCCACTAAATAATACTATCATATAAGTCTTCCCATTTTTCATTAAAGCTGCTTATAAGCTGTAATTTCTTTTTTCGAGAACCACCTTTTATTTGTTTTTCTCTAACAATAGCATTTTCAATATTATCAAATATTTCGTAATAAACCAATTTTGTTAGATCATATTTTTTTGAAAATCCGTCAATTAATTTGTTTTTGTGTTCGTAGATTCTTCTAACAAGATTATTAGTAATACCTGTGTAAAGCGTTCCATTTTCAAAATTGGTTAATATATAAATATAATACTCTTTGGATTGCTTCGTCATTTCATTCCTCGCAATGACAACTAAAAATTATTTATACAAAAATTCTGCTGAACAACCAAGACCATAACCCGTTTTAGTTGCGCACTGACTTGCCGGAGAAAAAGTATCACCCTGAATCCCCAAAGGATAAGCTCCATTTTTAGTTAACCAAATTCCAAAAATATCCTTTCCCATTTGATTAGGTCCTTTCCATCCATTCACGTCTACTGTTATTGCTCCGCATATAACTGCCCCAAAACCATGAGTAACACTACAAGCAGAAGTTTCATATGAAAACCATACAAAAGTACCATTGTTTAAGATAGCTCCTGCTCTATTTTGAAAAGTTGTTTCAGGTGTACCATCAAGTCTTTTCCAATTTCCATCATTATGCCAGCAATTTCCTTTGCCTGAAACACTATTACAGGATTTATTTACAGTCAGGTATTCAAGAAATTTATCTCTCATATTATCACTACTCGTAAAAACCCCTATCAAAGTTCCTGCATCAGAACCGGTATTATTAGCCATTATTGACTCAGTAACCTGACTCAAATCAGCAAAAGCCTGTTTCCATAGTGTTTTAAGATTAGCATCCTGTATATTATGATAAAACGCCACAGCTGTAATACTTGCAACAACTCCCAATACCCCTACAGCTATAAGCACTTCGCTAAGTGTAAAGGCTTTTTTTGTATTTTTTTTTGGCATGGTTTTTTTCTCCTTATTTATTAAATCTATAATACTTTATTTCATTCCTCGCAATGACAGTTTATTAAACTATTGAGTATTTTTGAAGCAACAAATTCAGGCGATTCTACGTTTATTATCGCCCTTACTACAGCTATTCCCGAAGCTCCTGCTTCAATTACCTGATCCATATTATCCAAATTTATCCCGCCAATTGCAAACCATGGAATATTTACGTTTTCTGAAGCCCATTTTACATATTCAAAACCTACTGCTTTTCTTCCGGGCTTGGTAGGAGTTTCAAATACAGGTCCAACTCCTATATAATCAGCGCCTTGCTGAACAGCTCTTTTTGCCTGTTCCGGAGTATGCGTTGAAATACCTATTATTGCGTCTTTTCCAAGAAAATGTCTTGCTGAACATATATCAATATCATCCTGCCCAAGATGAACTCCATCTGCTTCAACAATATTGGCTATATCAACCCTGTCATTTACTATAAAAACAGCATTATAAAAAGAGCAAAGTTCTCTTATTTTTTTCCCAAGCTCAATAAACTCTTTTGCTGACGAGTTTTTTTCTCTTAACTGGACAATGCCGACTCCGCCTTTTAAAGCTGAGGCTACTTTATCTAAAAACTCGTCATGAGATAAAAAATTGCTTCTGTCTGTAACCAGATACAGTTTTTTATCTTCAAGTTTTTTTATATTGAGCTTTTTTAATAAATTTTCAAACATGATTTTCTCCAGTGTATAGGAATCATACCTTGCTTTTTCAAAAAATTCTATATTTAAACCGTTAATATTGCCATATTCAGCTAAAACTCTCAGAGCCTGCTGTAATCTTTTAAAATTAGCTTTAAAAATATCTAAAATATTATTTTTTGATGTTGGATTTATTATGTTTATACCAATATCATCTAAAGTATTTCTTGATTTTAGCAAAATTTTATAATTAATATTTATAATTTGAGCTAATTCATGCCTTATAAATTTTGTTTTTTGGGTTAAATCTTCATTATTAAGATAAAACCTCGAAATTTCTTCGATTACTCTTAAGGCTTCAATTGCTCTGTTTAAATTAGCATCAATTATTCTATACATTGGGATAGGTTAAAAATTAAAATATTGTTATTTTATAAATAGCTTAATAATTATATCATATAATTATAATAGTAAATTAAAATGGGAAAAGTTTGGTGAGACAAAATATAAGAGAAAAATATAAAAAAATGCAGCTTACTGAACTGGTTGAAAAAAGCCAGCAGGATGATCGCCTTGCTCTTGAAGAACTGGTTAAAAGAAATGAAAAGATTATATACAGCACTCTTTATTATCTTGATCCAAATAGAAAAGATGTTGCCGATCTGGCTCAGGAAGTTTTGTACAGAATGGCGAAATCAATAAAAACTCTCAAAAATCCGGGGACTTTCAAGTTTTGGCTTAACCAAATTATTATTAATCTTTTTTATGATGAACTCAGAAGAAAAACCAGACGTCTTGTAACAATTTCTATGGATACTCCTTTTATTGATTCAAATGAAGAAGAAATTTTTCAAACAAGAGATATAGCTGATTTAGCAAGAATGCCTGAAGAAAGGACTTTGTACAGTGAGCTTGATAAAAAAATAAGAGAAGCAATTGAAAACCTGCCGGAACAGTTTAGGGTTGTAATCGTCTTAAGAGAATTACAGGGGCTTAGCTATGAAGAAATAGCCAAAATTACTAAAACCAACATCGGAACAATAAAATCAAGACTTGCAAGAGCCAGAGCAAAACTGCAAGACCAAATCAGACCTTATTTAGAGTAAGAAAGAGGTATAAATGGAAAGTAATTCATCCTGCGAGGCTATAAAATTATTAATTTCCGCTTATTTTGATAATGAGCTTTCTTTAAAAGAGCTTATAATAGTAGAAGAACATCTTTATAAATGTCAAAATTGCCAGCGAGAACTGGAAAAAATCCAAAAATTATCTCAAATTTTAAAAGATTCTGCCTCGAAAATTGAATGCGCTCAACTTAATTTATGGTCAAAAGTTTCAGCAAGGCTTGATTCCTCTGTGCCTAAGGCATATCCACAAGTTTCTAATCCTTCTTTAACAGGAATAATAAAAAATTATAAATTAAATTTTAATTCAGTATATAATAATAGAAATGAAATTAAACTTGGAATTTCAATATCAGGCGTAATTATAATTGCTTTGTTAACCTGGTTTTCAATTAAAACAGTATTAATAAACTTTAATGAAAACTTTGACAAATCTGCTTACTCGAAATCTGAAGAATTTTTGTTTGCAAAGACATATTCAGAACCACCGGAAGGAGTAATTTCAATATTATATGAAAATGAATAAATTTTTTATAAAATTGGGAATTATCGGAATACTGCTTTGTGGCGCTTCATTTTCAGCAGAAGCAAGCCGTATTAAATGGGAAGTTTTTAATCTTACTTATGAACAAAAACAGGAAATTCAAGACCTTGACAGTCAGTGGCAAAAGATAAATTATGCGATTCGTCCCGGTTTAATCAGAGACCAACAGCAGTTGAAACTTCTTTTAACAAATACTGACAGCACAGATAATCAAATTAGAGAATTACAAAAACAAATTTTTTCAAAGCAGGATCAATTAAGATATGAAGCTCTTGAAAATTTCCTTTCAAAGCGTCGTTTATTAACTGCAAAACAACGAAAAATGCTTCAAAAAATGCTTTCAGAATAAAAATTATTTTTTAAAGAAATTTTTGAGTAAAATATTAAGTAGAAAGCACTTAATATAAAAGCATTATGTTTAAAGGAAAATATATATGTGGGAATATACAGAAAAAGTAAAAGATTATTATAGAAATCCTAAAAATGTAGGAGAAATAGAAAACCCTGACGCAATAGGCGAAGTAGGGAGCATTAGCTGCGGCGATGCAATAAAGCTTTATTTAAAAATTGATATGAATATTATTACTGATGCTAAGTTTCAAACTTTTGGATGCGGTTCTGCAGTAGCCAGCGCAGGCGCTTTAACTGAAATGATAATAGGCAAACATGTTGATGATGCCGCAAAAATTACGAATCAGGATATTGTTGACTTTCTTGGCGGTTTGCCGGAGCAAAAAATGCATTGCAGCGTTATGGGAAAAGAAGCTCTTGAAGCAGCTTTAGCTAATTACCAGGGCAATCCCGTAAAGAAAAAAGAATCAAGCAAGGTTGTCTGTAAGTGTTTTGGCACAACTGACGAAAAAATAAGACAAATTGTCAGGGAAAATAATTTAACAGACATAAAAGATGTGATGAATTACTGTAAAGCCGGCGGTGGATGCGGTCAATGCCATGATGAAATTCAAAAAATTGTTGAAGATGAATTAAAAAAAGATAAAAGAGAACTGGAAGAAAAAAAACTTACAAAAACTCAGATGATTATAAAAATTAATAATATTTTAGAAAATTATGTTGCTGATGAATTAAGAAAAGATGATGGCGATATTGAACTTGTTGATGTTGAGGATAACAAAGTATTTGTTGTGCTTGAGGGTTCCTGTAAAAATTGTCCAAATAATAATCTGACTCTTAAAAATTTTGTAGAAAGTGTTTTAAGAGAACACGTTGATCCTAAAATTGAAGTTTTATTAAATCGTAGACAGAGCAGGAAAAGTTAAATGAAAATGGAAAATATAAAAAAATCAGAAAATATAATATATTTTGATAACAACGCCACAACCCGGGTAGCTGATGAAGTTATAGAGGATATGCTGCCTTTTTTGTCGGAAAAATACGGTAATCCTTCAAGTATGCATTATTTTGGAGGAGAAGTCGGCAATTATATAAAGAAAGCCAGGACACAGGTAAGCGAGCTTATTGGAGCAGCCGATCCTCATGAAATAATTTTTACGAGTTGCGGCACAGAAAGCAGTAATATGGCAATAAGAGGTTTATTAGCGGCAAATCCAGGCAAAAATCATATAATATCAACAAAAGTGGAACATCCTTGTGTGCTTAATGTAACCAAATGGCTCAAGAAAAAAGGTTATCAGGTTACATATCTGGGTGTAAATTCAGAAGGAGAGCTTGACCTTGATGAATTTAGCGAGAGTATTACTCCAAATACTGCTATAGTTACCTGTATGTGGGCAAATAATGAAACAGGGGTCATATTTCCTGTTGAAAAAATGGCTGAAATTACAAAAGAAAAAAATCCTTCAACTGTATTTTTTGTTGATGCAGTCCAGGCTGCCGGTAAAATTCCAATTGATGTGAAAAATACCTGCATTGATCTTTTAAGTATTTCAGGGCATAAAATTCATGCGCCTAAGGGTATAGGATCTCTTTATATTAAAAAAGGGACTTTAGTTAACCCTCTTATTATTGGCGGTCATCAGGAAAGAGGAAAAAGAGCCGGCACTGAAAATGTAGCAGGTATTGTAGGATTAGGAACAGCTTCAGAACTTGCTGTTAATTGCCTGGAAGATGAAAATACCCGTGTAAAAAAACTTAGAGACAAGCTTGAAAGAGGTTTAATCGAAAAAATATTCAATGCAAGAGTAAATGGCACAAGGACTAACAGAATGCCGAATACAACTAATATTAGCTTTGAATATATAGAAGGAGAATTAATTCTTTTACATCTAAGTGATTTTAATATATGCGCAAGTTCAGGAAGCGCATGTACCAGTGGCAGTCTTGAACCAAGTCATGTTCTTCGGGCTATGGGCATACCATTTACTGCAATACATGGCAGTATAAGATTTAGTTTAAGTAAATATAATAATGAAAATGAAGTTAATTATATTTTAGAAGTAATGCCTCAAATAATTAAGAAATTAAACAGTATTTCTCCATTCCAAAAACAGCTCAAAGAACTGGAAGAAATTAAATTTACAAGAAATTAAAAAATTTTTATACTAAAGGTTCAATCAACAAAGTCATGAAATGACATTATAACTATAATTTAGCTTATCATTAGTCATAAAATATAGACAAATACCATTTATCCCTTCCCTCAAGGGAGGGGAATGAGACTAGGGCAGGCAGCAAAGCTGCACCATTATGTCCTCACTGGAAGGATTAGTAACTGGTGAATGTGGCTTAGCCACTCCTATTAATTTTTTTAATAATTCAATGTATATAAATTAATATTTTGATAAAAATATCCAAGTATTTGATAAGCATTATATCCGTAATTTGCTAAAACATTTGCGCCATGTTGAGACATTCCGACACCATGACCTCTTTTAGGCAGATTATCATCAAAAGAAGGAACTGCTCTGACAAAAGGCAAATCTTTAACCCAAACAGCGCCTGAATTTACGGTATGACCTCCTGAACTGCTGTGATAATAAGCAGGCACAACTTTATTTTCACAGACAAGCACCTGTCCTTTTGTTTGTATAGCAGCGGTATTAGTTTTTAATGTTTCGCATGACGCGCCGCCATAAGCTTGATCTTCAGGAGTATCCTTTAAATCATAACCATTTTTGGCTCTTTTTCCCATATTTGCTACTGCATAGCTTCTCGCTGCTATTGCCTGAGCTTTATGGGCTTCAATATTCCAACTGCTAGGCATTTCAGCAGGAATAACACCCATAATATAACTTTCCAGGTCAATATCATTTATGACAGTCAGTTTATTTCCAGAATTAAAAATAATTAAATTTCCTCTATACCATTTATTCTTTGTAAATACAAATCCTGATTCTTCTGATTTTACTATTATGTAGTTTGATTGAAGATCATAAGATTTTTTTTTGAATGTAACACTTAATCCGTTACCATTTATTTTTATTAAATATGGCTGTAAAGGTTCAAGGTTTAAGACAGATTTTTCCGTGTGACTATTAATGAAAATACCTGGTTTTGATGTTGCAACAACTACAGAATTTATATTAGTAAAAAGCCCTATTTTTATAGCAAAAGCAGGAAAACAGTAAAAAAACGCAACAATTATAAAAATTATAACTGAATAAATTCTATATAATTTCATAAAATGACCTTTATTTTGGATTGCTTCGTCATTCTATTCCTCGCAATGACAGTTTTTAGTTTTTGGAAGGATTGATGACGATAAGAAGGCGGCTCAGCCGCAGTTATTCAATTGGAGCAGTTTGAGCTTCTTCTTTTATAATTTCGGAAGCTATAACAATAATAGGCATATCAACAGAAACTTTTGGAGTTAATTTAATTATCATTTTATAATCACCAATATGATTTATAGGATTGTTCAAAGAGATGTTTCTTCTATCAACTTCTATTCCTATTTTTTCTTTAATTATATCAGCTAATTTACGTGTTGTAACAGCTCCAAAAAGTTTTCCGCTTTCTCCTGCTTTTGCAGAAATTTCAATTTGATTAAGAGTTTTAATTTTTTCTGCTTGTTCAAGAGCCTGTTTGTGAAGTTTTTCAACTTTAGCTTTAATTCTGGCAATATTTTGCGCTCTATTTTTTATGGCGCCTTCAGTAGCTATTTCAGCTAAACTAGCCGGTAAAAGGTAATTTCTTGCGTAGCCGTCAGCAACTTCTACAATATCACCGGATTCTCCAAGTGATTGCACGCCTTTTCTAAGTATAACTTTCATTCATTTCTCCTTTTCTTGTCTTTATATTTGTTATTTTTTTTATATCTATACATTCCTATTACTGTATTTAAATTAGATTCAAAACCCAGTTTACTATAAAAATCCTTTTTTGCCCATTTTGTATATAAAGTAATTAAAGGTATATCATAATCGTCGAGTTTAGTCAGCATGGATTTTATAATTAATTTTCCAATGCCAAAATTTTGATAAGATGGATTAACAGCCACATCCCATATTGTTGCGTTAAAAACGCCATCTCCTGTAGCTCTTGCTATTCCTATCAATGATTGTTTATCCCAAGCGCTTGTAATTAATATACTTTTATTTAGAGAATTTTTTATATCTTTAATTTCTCTATACTGCCAACCTACAGATAAATATAAACTTTGAACAAGCTCAGGAAGAATGTTTTTAGTATATTTAATTTCAATTTTTTCTAGTTCAAAATTTTTTTTAGGAAAAATCGATTCAAACATAATTTATTTTTACAATCTTTTTTTTTAGTTCAGTATAATAATAAGCTGTAGGATAATAAAACATAATCAACCAACCGGACAAACCTTATATCATCACGAGGAGCGAAATGTAATGAAGCGATTTGGTATATATCTATAATTTACATTTTTTAGATTGCTTCGCTTCGCTCGCAATAGCAGTTCCTACAAGGTTTTATGGTTAAAGATGTAAATTAAATTTAATTCTGTTAAAATAATATTTAGATAATCTTTTTAAAAATATTTTTAGGAGGAAAAATGATTTGTAATAATAAAAATAAAGCTGATATAGGTGTTTTTGGAGGATCCGGATTCTATGAATTTTTGGATGATGTACAAGAAATTACTATGGAAACGCCTTATGGACCACCTAGCGATAATATAATTTTAGGCAGTATTAGAGACAAAAAAGTAGCGTTTTTGCCTAGACATGGAAAAAATCACAGTATACTTCCACATTTAATAAACTATAGAGCTAATATATGGGCTATGAAATCTTTGGGAATCACAAGAATTATAAGTCCCTGCGCTGCAGGAAGTCTTCAAAAACATATTAAACCGGGAGAATTTGTTATATGCGATCAGTTTGTCAATAAAACCTGGAATAGAAAAGACACATTTTATGAAGGACCTATAGCTACTCATGTAAGCCCTGCTGATCCTTATTGTTCGGAATTAAGAAGCATAGCAATTAAAACTTCTCAAGAACTTAATATTCCTATTCATGAAAAAGGAACAGTTTTAATAATCCAGGGACCAAGATTTAGCACCAAGGCTGAGTCAAAGTTTTATACAGCTATGGGATGGGAAGTTATTAATATGACTCAGTATCCTGAAGCATATCTTGCCCGTGAGCTTGAAATATGCGTTGTAAATATCTCTTTAATTACTGATTATGATGCGGGATTAGTGGGGGATGTATCTCCTGTAAGCCATTCAGAAGTTATTAAAGTCTTTTCTGAAAATAATGAGAAACTGAAAAAATTATTATTTTTTCTGATTCAAAAAATCCCTACAGAAAGAGAAAATTGCGCTTGTAAGGGATCTTTAGATTTTGCGCGCTTATAAAAAAACGGGAGGAAAAATTTTTGAGTATTTATCAAGCTATTAGTCAATTATTTCAACTTATGCAATTGATTTTAATTGTCAGGATTTTATTATCATGGTTTCCTAACATTGATTGGTGGAAACAGCCGTTTAAGTTCTTACATGCCATATCAGAACCTATACTGGCTCCTTTTAGAAGAATGGTTCCTTCTCTTGGAGGTTTAGATATTTCACCGATTTTTGCTTTTATTTTTTTGGAAATACTTCAATCAGTTGTATTAAATATAGCTAAATTTTCGGGAAATTAATCATTTTGCCTGTCATTCTCAGCGACCGAAATGTGATAGCGGACAAGCATCGCCTGCTTTGCAAGCAAGTATGAGAATCTGCCATAATAAATGAGGATATTTTATGATTGCACAAAACTTTGGGATTGGGATAAAAGTCTTAATTTCTTTTGTTATAATTTTTATTCTTGCAGGATGTGGCGTTTCATCAAGAAAAACAACAGATGGAGACGAGATAATAAAGCTTAATAGCGGTGTGATTATTTATAAAGATAATTCTGATCCCTTTGTTCCTCCTGAATATGAAACATCTAATTCTACAGATGCTCCCTGGAATATTAAATTTGGACCTGATGACTTAAAATTTGGATCTAAAACTTCTCATTAAAAAAAAGAAGAAGTGATGCCTTTTAGGTATCTCTTCTTCTTTTTGACTATCTATTAAGTAATGAACAATAAATTTCCACCTTTTAAAAAATGGGTTTGGTGAGGAAGTGGCTAAGCCACATTCACCAGTTACTAATTCTTCCAGTGAGGACATAATGGTGCAGCTTTGCTGCCTGCCCTAGTCTAAGTCCCCCTCCCTCGAGGGAAGGGTATAAAGGGGAGGGTGTATAAATTTATTGTTACCCACTTTGATGATAATAAATAATAGAATTTTTTAAAAGAGTTATTTTTTGACTATTTTCAAGGATAATATGAAAAGCATCATCATCAAACCATATAATCTGTCCCTTGAATGTTTTATTATCAATAATATGAAATTCTATCCATATTTTATCTTTTATAAATTGTTTAATCTCAAAAACACTTGGTCCTTTAAGCTCATTCATTTAATAAATTTCCTTGCTTTAGTTTAACTCTTTTTCTGAAAGAATAAACAAACTTATTACATCTTCCAGCTCATCAGCTTTTTTTCTGCGTTTTTGAACTTCTTTTTCCAGTATTTTAATATTATTTTTGTATTCTTCAATAGTATTCATATTATCTCTAATTGAATGCTCTATTTCGTCCTGTACTTGCTGAGCTTCTGTAAGGACTTTATTCATCGAAATTCCCATTGCTTCCATTGTTTGTCTGATTATTTGAGCTCCGGTATGTCTGGTAACTCCTGATGGAAGTTGATTAATCAATCTTATTAAAACACTTACATTTGTTGGAGATTCAAATTCTGACAAATCAAGTTCTGGATCCGATATTTTGGAATTTAGCTGAACATTCGGTTGTTCGTTAAATTTTTGTTTTGGAAAGGTTGTTCTTTCATTAAATTCATTAGGTTTTTGTCTTATTGGAACATTTTTTTCATTTGAAATAGAAGTCTTATTAGGTGAAACCATTTGTTTTTTAGGAGTATATTCTTTATATTCAGGTCTTTCATTTCTTTTAACCGGCTGGGCATAGTTTTTTTGTCTGTTATCATACTCTTTATCAGCTTTTTCATCTAATAAATAATCACATTCTTCTGAATATTCTTCTTCATTATTACCTGATGAATCCAGACTAAATTCATCAGCATCCTCGGTCTCATAGTTGGATTCTTGAGACATATAAGATTCATAGGAAATTTCTTGATATTCATTATTATTCCAGTAAGAATCCTCAGCTTCATTATTAGGTAATTCTGTTTCCTGCATATTAGTAATTTCCGGAGAATCAACCATTTCTTCAAAATTATTTTTTTGCTCTTGTCTTTCAGATGTAACTTCAGACTGATTTTTTAAAGCTTCAATTATTTTTCTGCCAACACCTTCAGGTAATTTTGTTGATTTTTTGACTTCCACTTGTTTTATCTCCTTATTAAATTTTAAATTTAATTATAGACATAATTATACTCAAATAAAATATGAATTTCAAAAAAATAAAAATGTCCTATTTTCACTTTGGATTTATAATTTATTGGCATGATATAATTATACAAGTTTTAAACTGAATTTAAGAAATGTTTTGAGGAAAATTTATGGCTTTTAGATTTTTGACTTCGGGAGAATCACATGGAAAATGCCTGACGGCAATTATTGAAGGTATTCCTGCCGGATTTAGCTTAACTACTGATGATATAAATAAACAGTTATTTAGGCGGCAACAGGGTTATGGTCGTGGTGACCGCATGAAAATAGAAAATGATAAAATTATTTTAAACTCAGGAGTTAGATTTGGAAAAACAACAGGAGCGCCAATAAGCCTTATAATAGAAAATAAAGACTGGAAAAACTGGCAAATTGCTATGTCTTCTCAACCAATTGATCTTAATGATCCTGAAATTTTGGAAGTGATTTTACCTAAAAAAATTACGCATGTAAGACCAGGACATGCTGATCTTCCCGGAGCTTTGAAATATAACCATGATGATGTCAGAAACGTGCTTGAAAGGTCAAGCGCGAGAGAAACGGCTATAAGAGCGGCAATTGGCGCTATTGCAGCTATAATTTTGAAAAATTTTAATGTTGAAATTTTTAGTCATGTGCTTAAAATAGGTTCAGTTGCAGTAAGTCCTGATTTTTTACTTGGTAATTATAATCTTATTAGAGATTATGCGGAAAAATCGGAAGTAAGATGCGCTGATAATATAACTTCTTCTAAAATGAAGGAAGCCATAAATAAGGCTGTTACCGATGAAGATAGTCTTGGCGGAGTGTTTGAAATAGTTGCTCTTAATGTTCCTGTTGGTTTAGGGAGTTATGTTCACTGGGATAAAAGACTGGATGGATTAATAGCGCAGGCTGTGATGAGCATACCTGCAATTAAATCAGTAAGCATTGGTACTGGCGAATTTTCCGGTAAGATTCCAGGCTCAAAATTTCACGATGAAATATATCCTAAAGAGTCGGATTCAAAAGAATATAAAAGAAAAACCAATAATTCAGGCGGTATTGAGGGAGGAATAAGCAATGGAAATCCAATAACAGTAAGGGCTTTTATGAAACCGATTCCTACTCTTAAAAAACCTCTTAGCTCTATAGATTTAGCTAATGGAATGGAACATATTGCTCATTATGAAAGATCTGATGTTTGCGCTGTTCCCGCAGCCGGCGTTGTTGGAGAAGCTATGCTTGCTATTGTTTTGGTTCAGGCTTTTTTTGAAAAATTCGGCGGAGACAGCATTCAGGAAATAAAGACAAATTTTGAGAATTATTGTAATTTGTATCAAAAAAGGTAAAAATGGCTAAAAATATTATATTGATCGGCTTGATGGGATGTGGAAAAACTACAATAGGCAGATTAATTGCAGAAAAGCTTAATAAAAAATTTGTTGATACTGATGAATTAATAGAAAAAGAAATGCAAAAAAATATCAATGAGATATTTAAACTATATGGTGAAAATTTTTTTAGGGAATTAGAATCAAAAATAATCAAAAAAATAACTCTGGAAATAAATCAAGTTATTTCAACAGGAGGAGGAATAGTGGAAATTCCTGAAAATATTGAATGTTTAAAGCAAAACAGTATGATATTTTATCTGTATGCTCCTGTTGAAGAACTTTTCAGAAGAATTAAAAATGAAAATAATCGTCCATTATTAAAAAATGATAATCCTTTGGAAACTTTAGAAAAATTATTGAATAAAAGAGAAAGATTTTATAACCGCGCAAATATAAAAATTAACACTGTTAATAAAGAATTTGATAAAATAATTAGTGAAATTATAAGAGAATATGAAAATAATGAACAATGAAACCGTTAAAGTAGCGATTCCCGGGGATAAAGCTAAAAATTATAATATTATAATAGCTCAGGATATTATTAAACACACTGGAATTTTTATAAAAAAAAGCTTAAAAGCAGAAAAAATATTAGTAATAACCAATGAGACAATATGTTCTCTTTTTGGAAATGAGTTAAAGCAATCTTTAGAAGATCAAAATTTAACTTATGATTTTGTAATTCTTAAAGATGGTGAGGAATATAAAAAAATTGAATCTCTTGAATTAATATGGACAAAAGCTATTGAGTTTAAACTTGAGCGAAAAGATGCTATTTTAGCTCTTGGTGGCGGAGTAATCGGAGATATTTCAGGATTTGCAGCCGCAACATACTTAAGAGGAATTGATTTTATCCAGATGCCAACTACATTGCTCGCTCAGGTTGATTCATCAGTTGGAGGAAAAACCGCAATTAACCATAAACTTGGCAAAAATCTTATAGGCGCTTTTTATCAGCCTAAACTTGTTTTAACAGATACAAATACTTTAAAAAGTTTGCCTGATATGCAGCTAAAAGTTGGACTTGCAGAGGTTTTAAAATATGGCTTTATTGAAAAAAGCTGTAATTTAAACGAACCTGAATTAAATTTAACAAAATTTCTGGAAAATAAAAAACAGGCAATATTTTCTAAAAATCCGGCAATATTGACAGAATTAATAAAATATTGTTGTAAATTAAAAGCCGCTGTAGTTAATCAGGATGAAAAAGAATCAGGATTAAGAGTTATATTGAATTTTGGTCATACAATCGGACATGCAATAGAAAAATGCACAAATTATGAACTTTTTAATCATGGACAGGCTGTTGCTATTGGTATGACAGGAGCATTTTATATTGCAAAAGATAAAAATTTAATATCCGAAGATTATCTAAATTCTTCATTGAATTTAATTAATTTGTTTGGCTTAGGCGATTATAAAATTCCACAAAACATAAAAATTGCTGATCTTATGAATGCAATGCAAGTTGATAAAAAAGTATTATTTAATAAAATCAGGTTTATATTGCCGGTAAAAATTGCGGAAGTTGAGATTTTCAATGATATAGAAGAAAAACTTATTTATTCTGGTTTAGAAAAACTGTATTAAACCTTTTTTTAATATTTGTTTTTCTATTTTTTATAAATCTTTGTTATTGCAATACATATTCCATAGAAAAATAAAATAATCCCTGCAAACATTATTTGCGCAAACAATTCTAAAGAAGAAGCAATAATAAAAGAAACAGCTAAAGCCCCTATAAATACATATTTCCAGAGAGAAATCAGTTTTTTTGAGCTTATAAATCTGGTTTTAACCAATAAAATACAAAAAACCGGCAGCTCAAAAGCCATGCCAATAATTAAAATTACCTGCAAACAAAAGGATACATAACTTGAAATACTAATATTAATGTGCGCAAGATTTGAATTAAACCCAAGTAAAAAAAGCAGCAGTAAAGGAATTGCAACGTAATAAGCAAATAAAATACCTGCTGCAAAAAGCAAAAAACCACTCATTAAACTTGTAAAAAGAATTTTTTTATTAAATTTTTTTAAATAATATATAATTACGGGAAAAGACAAATAAAATCCGGTTAAAACAGCTATTTTCAAAGATGATAAAAATATTTCCGCAGGGGTAAGCTGAACAAAATTTATTGTAAAAGGAACCTGCATCAAAAGAATTTTAATTAACTGCCTGGAAAAAACCAATATAACTGTTGAAGCAAGCACAAAAACTACAAAAAAATGTGTTATTTCTGTTTTAAATTTAGTGTAATCTTTGACGTACTGATTCATACAATATAATTCCAGCTGAAATACTTAAATTTAAAGATTCTACCTGCTCATTCATGGGTATTGTTATTAATTTGTCAGCCTGATTGAGCAATTCTTCCGAAAGACCTTCTGCTTCCGAGCCAAACATTAAAACCGTTGGTTTTTTATAATCAATATCATAATATAAATATGTGTTTTGCGCTTTTTTAACAGTTGTTGCAATAAATTGACTTTTTTTAAATTTATTTAAATTCTCTTTTATTTTATTTTTTTCTGATATATAAATTATTGGTATTTTCCACAAATTAGCTGCGCTTGATCTTACTATTTTTGGATTATAAATATCTACAGTCTCATCAGTTAAAATAATCCCTGAAACATTGCAGGCTTTTGCTGTCCGAATTATTGTGCCGAGATTTCCCGGATCTTTTATATTTTCTAAAATAATAATTACCGGATTATCAGAAGTAAAAAAATCATTTATTGAAAATTTTAATTGATAAGCTGTTGCCAGTATTTCAGGAGGACTTTCTGTAGTTGAAATTTTTCTTAAAATTTGCTCATTAACGCTGTAAATATTTGGAAAATCAGGAATTTTCCTGTTAAAATCCTTGTCTATAAAAATATCTTCCAGTTTAATGCCTGATTTTAAAGCTTCAATAATTGCTTTGTAACCCTCCAGCAAAAATAATCCCTGTTCATTACGATTTTTTTTCTCTTTAAGTGAATGGACTTTTTTTATAAGAGGGTTGTTAATGCTTGTAATTTCTTTCATTAGCAGTTACCTGAATTAATTAAGTTTTCATCAAATTTACAATTGGTTAAGCTTTTAATTTTCATTTTAGAATTATCTTTTACGATTGTTACGGTATTTTCGAGCCTCACGCCGCCCCAGTCATCATTATATAAACCAGGTTCTATTGTAAAGCACATGCCGGGTTTCAGTTTTGTTTTACAAATATCTGATGCTCCAAGTCTTGGAGGAGCTTCATGCACCAAAATACCAATCCCATGCCCTGTGCCATGAGAAAATTTAAAGGATTCATCTATATCTTTAGTTAAAATTTCCCGAACAGCCTTGTCTATATCAAATCCTGTGGTATTTTCGTCTATTTCCATATTTAATCCATATAAAAGAGCTTTTAAAACCTTTGTGTAAATTTGTTTTGCTTTTGGATCAGGAGATGCCTTTGTCCCGCCTGCTAAAAAAGTTCTGGTTACATCTGTGGCATAACCTCCTTCAAAATAAGCTCCGCAGTCCAGCAGTACCAGTTCTCCCATTTCAATATATTTTTGAGGATCAGGATTTGTATAATGAATAAATGCTGTATTTTTGCCGCTTGCAGCTATAGTTTCAAAACTTAAATCACAAGCACCTTCTTCTAAAAACAAAATTTTTACTTTATCGGCAAAATCTTTTTCAGAAATTTTTGCTTTTTTTTCAAGATTCTGATTAAGCCAGCTTATAGCTCTATTTATTACTATGTCTGTTTTTTTAAAGCATAATTGTATATGATTCAGTTCAGCATTGTTTTTTACTGATTTCATTTCTGATATTGGATTTGTAGTAAACTCTACAAGATTATTTTTTGTGTTTTCAAGTTGTCTATAAATATATAAACTGGTAGAATAAGGATTAAAATCAATATTAACAGGTAAATCAAGAGACAGATTTTTATTTAAATAATCTATAAAAGTATTTTCCTGTCTAAATTCAAAAATTTTGCCTAATTTCGCCTGAATATCTTTGGTTATTTTTTCTAAATCAGTAAAAATCAGACATTTATTTTGATTTTTATTGATTATAGCTTTTGCTTTAAAAGTCGAGTTATAAGGAATTTCATTACCTCGCAAATTAGTTATATAAGCTATTTCATCCAATTTTGTCAAAACAAGTATATCAGCATTATCAAGTTCTTTTATCGTTAAATTAAGTTTTTCCTCAGCAGTTAAACCTGTATATTCAGTAGAAATATGTCTTACAGGATGAGTGTAGGGTGTAGACCTACATTCATTAAGAATCGGATCATATTCAAACTCACAGCATTCAAAATTTTTATCCGAAAAAGTTTTAGATAATTCTTTAAAGCAAAAATAACTGATTTTAGAGCTGACAAAACCTATTTTTTGATTTGGTTGAGATAATTCAGTTATTTTTTCGCTTAATGCTGCCTGAAAAGAAGTATTTATTCCAAGTTTAACTACTGTTATGAGATTTTTATCAGTTTCATTGTCTGCCTGAAGATGGTATCTGCCGTCTACAAACAGAAAAATATTTTCCCGTGTTACAAGAGCATTTCCGGTAGAGCCTGAAAACCCTGTAAGAATATATCTTGAATTTTCGCTTAAATCCACGTATTCATTGAGATATTCATCAGTAGAATTCACAATGAAAAAATCCAAATTTTTACTTTTCATAAATAAGCGGAGCTTATCAATAATTACTTTATGATTAATCATATATCCTCTTGTCATCCTCAGGCTGCGTAGCAGCCGTGAGGATCTGAATAATGGGCAGATTCTCACGCTACGGCTTCGCCTTCGCTGAGAATGACAGTTTATTTATTTAAATACTGAGTAAATAATTTATTATTGTTCTGACTCCTGCTCCTGTCGGACCTTTTGAAAGCTCTTTTATATCTTTATCAATCCATGCCGGTCCTGCAATATCAATATGCGCCCAGGGAACATCGCTTACAAACTCTTTTAAAAACACTCCGGCAACAGAAGCGCCTGCTTCTCTTGAACCTGCATTTTTAAAATCAGCTATCTCACTCTTTAAAGTTTTCATATATTCTTCATAAAGAGGCAGTTGCCAAAGTCTTTCACCGCCTTTTTTAGCTGATTTTATCAAATTATCTGTTAATTCCTGATTATTTCCCATAACACCGGCAGCCATTCTACCCAAAGCCACCATACAAGCACCGGTAAGAGTTGCTATGTCAATAATCTGGTCAACCTTTAAATCAGCCGCATAAGACAAAGCATCTGCTAAAATCAATCTGCCTTCTGCATCTGTATTATCAATCTCAATAGTTTTATCATTCATAGCTGTTAAAATATCACCCGGCTTATAAGAACTTCCGCCTGGCATGTTTTCACATGCCGGAATAATTCCATGAACTTCAACATCGGGCTTTAATTCGGAAAGAGCGCGCATAATACCGATAACTGCGGCAGCTCCTGACATATCACCTTTCATAAGAGCCATGCCGGATGCCTGTTTAATATTTAATCCGCCGCTATCAAAAGTTATGCCTTTTCCTACAAGCGCAATTCTTTTTTTAGTTTTGTTTTGAGGTTTATACAGTATATGTATAAATTTTGGAGGCTCGCTGCTGCCTTTTGCCACAGCTAAATAAGCACCCATTCCAAGCCTTTCTGCTTCTTCTCTTTCAATAATCCCGCATTTTACACCCTGAATAGACATTGCTTCTTCAGCAAGTTTAGCTGGAGTAACAACAGATGCCGGTTCATTTATCAGATCTCTTGCATAGTTAGTCGCTTCTGCAATGATTTTTCCTTTTTTTATGCCGTCATTTATATTATTAATTTTTGAAGAGTCAAGTTCAATGATCTCAAGTTCGTTTATATTATTAATATTTTCATCATCTATTTTTGATTTATATTTGGAAAATTTATAAGCCCCTAAAACAGCCCCTTCTGTAATCATTTGAGCGCAGTCCAAAGCTTCAAAACCTGCAATGCCTGCTCCATGAAGAATTGTGCAGACTTTTTTAGCTTTTAAAGAAACAGCTTTTTTTATAGAAATAGAAGCTACCTCTCTGATTTTGTTTAAATTAAAGTCTTCAGCTTTTCCAAGTCCTGCTATAATGACTTTATCAGCAGGTATTTTGCCATGTGTTTGCAGTACGTAAGTTTTGCCTAATTTGCCCTTAAAATTTTCTTTTTCTATAACGTAAGATGAAATTATATTATCAAGAGCTTTATTAACAGCTCCGGTAGCACCTCCGGGAATTTTTACATCTTCAAAAAGGTTTATTATAAGAACATCACAAACTACATCTGTGAGTGAACCCTGTTTAGCTTTAATTTCCATTTTTTTTATCCTCAATTTACAATAAGAACATTATTATATTATATTTATAATTAATTATAATCAAAAAATTGAGGTAAAGAGTAAATGTTGGAAAAAGAATATAAAAATAAAGATAACATACTAAAAAGCTCGGATATAAATCCTGAAGACGCAACTCCTATGCTGCGTCAGTATTTGGAAATTAAAAAACAATACGAAGAAGTGATTTTATTCTATAGAATGGGGGATTTTTATGAAACTTTCCTGGAAGATGCCCTGATTACATCAAAAGAGCTTGAAATTACTCTTACAGGCAGAGAAGCAGGAAAACTCGGCAGAATTCCTATGGCTGGCGTGCCTCAAAAGGCTATAGACAATTATCTTGCAAAACTCCTTGAAAAAGGATATAAAGTTGCAATCTGCGAGCAAATGGAAGACCCTTCAACCGCCAAAGGACTGGTTGACAGACAGGTTGTAAAAACAATCACCGCCGGCACAATTACAGAAACAACTTTGCTTGAATCCACAAAAAACAATTATCTTGCCGCAATAGTAAAATCCAGTAAAAATGAATTATTCGGGCTTGCTTATGTTGATATTTCAACAGGCGAATTTAAAATTACAAAAGCAACTCTTGAGCAGCTTGTATCTGAATTAAACAGAATTTCTCCGTCTGAAATACTTGCTCCTGTTAAAAAACAGGAAATTAAACCTTTTCAGGTCGTGCCTGAAGAAATTATTGATTTACCTGAAATAATTACAGGCAATTATAATTTTACAAAAAGAGGGTATTCGTCTTTTTCTTTAGATAAAGCCATACCAAAGATTAAAGAATTATTTAATGTAAATTCCCTTGAGCCGTTTGGTTATCCTGAATATATACTGGGACTAATGGCAGCCGGAGCTATAATAGAGTATCTTGAAGAAACTCAAAAGCAGGGCATGCCAAAATTTGATATAATCGTTCCTTATGCGCTTGATTCTTATGTTGCTATTGACGCAAATACCAGAAGAAATCTTGAACTTGTCCAGACAGTAAGAGACAACAATTATAAAGGCAGTCTGCTTTGGGCAATTAATAAAACCCATACTAATATGGGAACACGGCTTCTCAGAAAGTGGCTTCAACAGCCTCTTCAGGATATTAATAAAATAATTCAACGCCAGTCTGCTGTAGAAGAGCTTCTTGATAGCACTAAGATAAGACTGGAACTGTCTTCTTTTCTTGGTAAAGTTTATGATATTGAAAGACTGGCAACAAAAATAAGCAATAATACCGCTAATGGCAGAGATTTCCTGTCATTAAAAGACTCTCTAAAACTTTTGCCTGAATTTGAAAAGCTTTTATATAATGCGAGATCGCCTTTTTTGTCTGTATTTTCAAATATAAAAGAGGAAGTTGTTGATTTTGGCAATATTATTGAAAATACAATAACAGAAAATCCGCCTGTAGGAATTAAAGAAGGAAATTTAATAAAATCAGGAGTAAGTGAAGAACTCGATCATTTGAAAGATTTGCTTAACGGGGGAAAAGACTGGTTAGCCGGATTTGAAATTCAGGAAAAGGAACGAACAGGAATTAAATCACTGAAAGTTGGCTACAACAAGATTTTTGGTTATTATATAGAGGTTACTCATTCCAATACTAATTTGGTTCCCCCAAATTATATCAGAAGACAAACTTTAGCCAATGCTGAAAGATATATTACCCCTGAGTTAAAAGAGCATGAATCCGAAGTTTTAAGCGCAGAAACACAATCAATTGAGCTGGAATATCAAATTTTTTGCGATTTAAGAGAATATGCAAAGGAATTTGTCCAGCCAATAAGAGAAATAGCCAAATCTCTCGCAGCTATTGATGTTTTATTGTCTTTTGCAAACGTTGCCGCTGAGTTTAATTATATAAAACCTGAAATAGACAAGTCTCATGATTTGATTATCATTGAAGGACGCCATTCTGTTATTGAACAGGTGCTTTCTATGGGCAAATATGTTGCTAATGATCTCAATATTTCAGGGGGAGACATAAAAATTAATAATAATTCAGGACAGTGCCAATTTATGATTTTAACAGGTCCGAATATGGCGGGAAAATCTACTTATATGAGACAAAATGCTCTTATAGTCATTCTTGCTCAAATAGGGAGCTTTGTACCGGCAAAGACCGCTAAAATTGGTATTGTTGATAAAATTTTTACAAGAGTTGGGGCAGTAGACGATCTTTCTATGGGTCAATCCACTTTTATGGTGGAAATGAATGAAACAGCCCTTATTCTCAACTCCGCAACAGACAAAAGCTTTATACTTCTGGATGAAATAGGCAGAGGCACAAGCACTTATGATGGAGTCGCAATAGCATGGAGCGTAGTTGAGTATATAGTTGAAAACATTAAAGCCAGGACAATATTCGCAACACACTATCATGAGCTAAATACTATGTGTGAAAAATATCCTCAAATAGCAAATTATAAGGTAACAGTAAGCGAAAATGAAGGTGAAATTGAATTTTTAAGGCAGGTATTACCTGGCGGCACCAATAAAAGTTATGGCATTCAGGTAGCTAAAATGGCTGGTCTGCCAAATTCTGTAATTTCAAGAGCTCAAAATCTTATGAATAAAATGCAGAAGGATTATTCTGTAAAGATTTCTCCCAAAAAACGCTCCTCTGCTGATAATATTGAAGTAAATTCTCCTCAATTATCATTATTTAATGAGGTTTAACCAGCCACTTGCTATATTGCCATGTTTAATTTATATAATTTTCAGAGTGTTTTTAAATAGATAAAGAAAAGAAAGGAATTTATTTAAAATGGTAAAAGTAGCTATAAACGGTTTTGGTAGAATTGGACGAAATACTTTAAGAGCTGCTGTTAAAAATGGCAGTTTTGAAAAGGTTGAGTATGTTGCTATTAATGATCCTGGTTTAAATCCAAAGGAAGCAGCGCATCTTTTAAAATATGACTCAGTAATGGGTGGATTTAAAGGTGATGTTAAAGCTGAGGCTGATGGTATTGTAGTAAATGGCAAAAAAATCAAATTTTATGCGGAAAAAAATCCGGCAATCCTCCCTTGGAAAGAACTTGGTGTAGAAGTTGTTATTGAATCAACAGGTTTCTTTACAGATGCTAATTTAGCCAAAAAACATATTGAAGCCGGCGCTAAAAAAGTAATTATTTCAGCTCCTGCTAAAAATGAAGATATTACTATTGCTTTAGGCATTAATGAAAAAGCTTATGATACGGCTAAACATAATGTAATTTCAATGGCTAGCTGCACTACAAATTGTCTTGCTCCAATAGCTAAAGTTATTCTTGAAGAATTTGGTATTGTAGAAGGTTTAATGACAACAGTTCATGCTTATACCGGAGACCAAAGACTTTTGGATGCAGGTCATAAAGATCTAAGAAGAGCTAGAGCCGGCGCTATTAATATTGTGCCTACTACAACCGGAGCTGCTAAAGCTGTTGGTTTAGTATTGCCTGAGTTAAAAGGAAAATTAAACGGCTTTGCCATGAGAGTTCCTGTGCCTAATGTAAGTGTTGTTGATCTTGTAGCAATTACAGAAAGACCTGTTACTGCAGATTCTGTCAATGCTGCTTTGAAAAAAGCCGCTGAAACCGAGCTAAAAGGCATTATGGAATATATGGAAGAAGAGCTTGTAAGTTCAGATTTTATTGGTTCATATTTTAGCAGTATTGTTGATTCCAAATTAACCATGACTATGGGAAGCAATATGGTTAAAGTTATAGCTTGGTATGATAATGAAATGGGTTATAGCACAAGACTTTCAGAATGTGTTGCATTTATAGCCAATAAACTTTAAAAAATTAGTTTGCAAAGAGGTAAATTTTTATTTTACCTCTTTTTTAAATTTTTAAATAAGAGAGGAATAAAAAAATGGTAAGAAAACCAATTATTGCCGGAAATTGGAAATTACACAAGCTGATTGAAGAAGCAATTAGCTTAACTGAAGATATAAAAATTAAATTAATGGATTGTGATCAAAATAAACTTCCTGTTGTAGTTCTCTGTCCTACTTTTACTTCCCTTCAGGCAGTAAGAAAAATTTTGGAAACAGGCGGAAAAATCCATCTGGGCGCTCAAAACTGCTTTTATAAGGATTCTGGAGCATATACAGGAGAAGTATCAATTCCAATGCTTAAAGACCTTTGTGTATCTTATATTATTATTGGACACAGTGAAAGAAGACAGTATTTTGCGGAAACAAATGAAACAGTCAATTTAAAAATAAAGGCTGCTATTGAAAATCAGGTAAAACCTATTATTTGTGTCGGTGAAAGTTTAGAACAAAGAGAATCAGGTATTACTGATGAGCATATTGAAAATCAGGTAAAACTTGCATTAAAAGATATCAATATAAATGATATTGCCGGTTTAGTATTTGCTTATGAGCCTATTTGGGCTATTGGAACAGGTAAAACTTGTGATGCTAAAGAAGCTAACAGAGTAATCAAGATGATTCGCTCAGTTATTGCTGAAATATCAAATCAACAAACTGCCGGTCAAGTAAGGATTCTTTATGGTGGAAGTGTAAAAGCGTCAACTATTGAAGAACAAATGTCCATGTCAGATATTGATGGAGCTTTAGTTGGAGGAGCAAGCCTTGAAGTTGAAAGTTTCGTAGGCATTATTAAAGGCGCAATGCTTGCAAAAATCAAATAAAATATTTTTCAATGACAATAAAGCTTGTTAAAAAAACATTTTCTATAAAACAAAATATGATTCAGCTTTTTAAGGCTGAATCATGTTATATTGATAAGGCTGAAACCATTTTATTTATTGGTGTTTTTCATGGAGATGAGCCGGAAGGTGAGCATCTAATCTTGAATTTAATAAATGAAATAAATAAAAATTCAGAGCTTATAAAAAATAATATTATTTTATTTATTCCTGTTTTGAATCCGGACGGAAAAGAGCTTAAAACAAGAGGAAATGCTAATGGAGTCGATCTTAACAGGAATTTTCCAACTAAAAATTGGTTGTTATCTTCTAATAAAGATGCTTATTTTTCTGGAACATCGCCGGCAAGCGAAATTGAAACTAAGTTTCTTATTGAAATTATTCAGGAATATAAGCCGCATAAGATTATAACTTTACACACTCCGTACAAAATTGTAAATTATGATGGTCCGGCAAAAAAATTAGCAAAAAAGATTTCTGAGCTAAATGGTTATCCGATTCAAAAAGATATTGGATATGCTACGCCAGGTTCTTTTGGGACATATTACGGGATGGAGAGAAATATTCCTGTTATTACTCTTGAATTACCTGAAAATATTGATATAAATACACTTTGGGAAGAAAATAAAACAGCTTTTTTTTATATTATTTCTTCTTCTAACCAGATTGAAAAGCATAACAAAAATAACCCTCTTGTCTAATTGATTGCCAGGCAATAAATATTTTAATTAATAGTTAAAGACTTTGAAAAAGAAATGAGGAATTTTTATGAATAAATATTTTATAATTATATTATCTTTAATCTTTCTTTTTAGTTCTGTTTCAGGAGGTTTTGCCAAAGTTCCCGAAAATATTTCAGCAATATCAATGACGAATCTTAGTAGCTCAACAGCAAAAATTGGGGAATGCTTTCAGGCAAAAATTCCAAAAAATCTAACCTTAAAATCAGGAACTACTATACCATCAGACAGTATTATCTATGGACAAGTTATAAAAGTAAAAAAATCCAAAAGATTTAGCAGAGGAGGCTCAATTACTTTAACAGCCAATCAAATACAAACACCGCAAGGACAGACAATCCCTCTTGAAAATTTTAAAAGCATAGTTGTGTCTCCTTATGTAAAACCGTTAAAAGAAAGATTTTTAGAAAGAATTCCTATAGCAGTAGCTTCTTCAGGCACGTCTATTCCTTTAAGCGCAGCCACAAATCTAAATGGCGGAATAGTTTATGCTATAAGTCTTGGTGCCGGAGTAGTGATGGGAGCAGTAAGCGGAATTTTTGATCCTGATTATGAGAAAACAAGAACTCAAACCGCTGCTATTAGAGCATTTGAATCAACTCCCATTGGTGGCATTAAAATAGCTGCGAGTAAGGGCAAAGAAGTAAACCTAAAAATTGGTGATTGTATTATTTTTAAGTATAATAATAAAAAATAAGTTAATTAAATAAAAATTATTATGCTCAAATGTTAAAAAATTTAAATATATCAAGAATAAAAAGCGAAAAAATCACTGAAATTGTCTTTAACTTGTGTAAACAAGCTAATTTATATATATCTAAAGACGTTTATAATACTATTTTAAACTCATATACAAAAGAAAAATCATCAAAATCAAAATATATTTTATGGCAGATTTTAGAAAATATAAGATTGGCTTCTGAATTAAAACGTCCTATATGTCAAGATACAGGAATTGTAGTAATTTTTGCAGAAATTGGACAAAATGTTTTTATAGAGGGTGATAATTTTGAAAATGCTGTGAATCAGGGAGTAAAAGAAGCATATAAAAATAATTTCTTTAGAAAATCAATAATTGATGATCCTATTTTCAAAAGAATTAATACAAATACTAATATTCCGGCAGTTATTTATACTAAATTAATTAATAGTAACTCAATTAAGATTTCCCTGGCAGTAAAAGGCTGTGGCAGTGAAAATATGAGTACGGTAAAGATGTTAAAACCATCTGCCGGCATTGAAGGAATAGTTGATTTTGCTGTTGAAACAGTCAGAAAAGCCGGTTCCAATCCTTGCCCTCCAGTAAGGCTCGGTATTGGCATTGGTGGAACTTTGGATTATGCGGCTTTTTTATCTAAAAAAGCTCTTTTAGAACCGATTAAAACAGAAAAAGAATTGGAACTGTTATCTTTAACCAATAATACTGCAAAACTTGAGCTTGAGATTCTTCAAAAAACAAATGACCTTAAAATCGGAGCTGCTGGCTTTGGTGGTAATACAACTGTTTTTGGAGTTAATATACTTGATTTCCCCACTCATATTGCAGCTTTGCCTGTAGCAATCAATATTAATTGCCATGCTTCAAGGCATGCAAAAGCAGAAATATTTGAAAACAATATAAAATATTATTTTGATGATTTTCAGTATAAATTCGAAGAAATTTGTAATCAGAAAAAGCTCTATAAACAAGTAAATACAGATGATGCAGCAAGTTTAAAAAATTTAAAAACAGGAGATGAGATTTTATTATCCGGCTATATTTATACGGCAAGAGATGCTGCCCATAAAAAATTAATAGAGTGTATTGATAAAAATGAAGATTTACCTATAGATATTAAAGATAAGATAATATACTATACAGGACCTTGTCCTAAACAAGAAAACGAAATAATAGGTCCCGCAGGTCCGACAACATCTTGCAGAATGGATAAATATACTCCTGCTTTGCTTGAAAGAGGACTTTTAGGATCAATAGGAAAAGGAGAAAGATCAAGTCAGGTTATAGAGTCTATAATAGATAATAAAGGTATTTATTTGGTTGCTACAGGCGGAGCTGCTGTTTTACTTTCGCAAAAAATTACTGAAGCTAAGGTTATTGCATATCCTGAACTTGGTCCGGAAGCTATTTACAAGCTAAAGATAGAAAAATTTCCTGTTATTGTTGCTATTGACAGTAATGGCAATAACATATTTACTCCAAAATAATATTAATACAAATAAAAAAGCCGCTTTTATGAGGGCGGCTACTATGAGGAGGAGGTTGGGGTCACGACCACATAGTAAGTGGTCTCATTATGTATATCGGTAGTTTTTGAAAAAACTTTAGGGTTTTTTTAAAAAATTTTTTAAAAAATTTAGTCTTAACTGAGTAACAGTTAATTTAAAAACCAAAAACCAATTTTAATTAAGTATATTTACTTTGGTTAAACAAACAAAGTCATGAAATGACATTATAACTGTAATTTAGCTTATCATTATTCATAAAACGTAGACAAATACTATAAATTACGATATGTCATGCCGAAGCATAATATGTAGGACAGATCCCGAACATCCATGATATTTAAATATCAGTAGAACCATTTACTTTTTCTTTGTTGACAGATAAATTTTTAATCTTACATCTTTGTCTTCATAATTAATTTTTAAAGTATCATTATCAAAATTTTTTATGGTTACATTATTTTTTTCAGGATAATTTTCTTTAATATCCTGATCTATTTTAGCTTCTATTTCTGTAATAATCTTGTATCCTTGTTTAAATCTTAAAAAATATTTATCATCTTTTTTAATTTTATCAACCAGATAAAAACCGCTTTGAAGGACACTTTCATTAATATAAACATCAAAAGGCAATCTTAACAAAGCATCAGGAGAACCAGGAATTTCAGGGATTTTTTTTATTTTTTTTAATGGCGCATTGTCTTTATTTTTATTTTTCTTCTTTTTTTTGTTTTTTGTTTTTTGATATTTGTTTATAGTTTCAACAGCTGCATTAAATTCCTGAGGAGTAACAGGTTTTGTGTACTCGTATTGATTATAAAAATATGGATTGTCATTATAATCAGATGTTTCCTGAGCATAGGCAATTTGGACAAAATTTAATAATATTATAAGAGCTAAATAAACTTTTTTCATATTAAATATTATATAATAGTTTAGTAAGCTGGTTTATAAAAAAAAGAAAGTCAAATTTTATGCATGAAATAATTTTTCTAGTAGTAGCGCTTACTTTAATAGGGATTACAGTTGCAGCGCTTTATCATTTGGTTATTCCGGATGCAGATAAAAATAAAGAAAAAACACAGAAAGAAATAAAAAAGAAAAAAAGCAGCGCCGCTTTATCAAAAATTCCAAATGCAAGCTCATATTTATATCACTCAGGTAATGTTAATGATGCAATCAAGCTTTATGAAATGTCTGTAAAGCAAAATCCAAAAGATTTAGCCACGAGATTTATACTTGGTAATATGTATCTGGAAAGAAAAAGATTTGCGGATGCCATGGATCAATTTAGATATATTAAAAAAATCAGTCCAAAACATATAGAATCAAGAAAAAAACTCGCTGAAATTTATTTTTCAAATAAAGAGTATAAAAAATCTCTTGAAGAATATAATTATATTCTTCAAAATATGCCTGAAGATATTGAAATTCTGCATAAAGTGGCTTTTATCCATGAAAGCAGCGGAGATATTGACTCTGCTATAGATGAATTTAAAAAAATTGTTACTATGCAGAATGATATTGATATCAGGAAAAAATTAGCAGATCTTTATTTAATGAAAAAGAGTTATCATAATGCTGTTTTGGAATATGAAGCCGCTTTGAATATTGATAATAACTGTGTGGACATTTTGAGAAAACTGGCTTCAATCTACGTTAAGGTAGAAAAATATGATGAATCTATAGAAACATATAAAAAAATATTGGAAAATGATGAAGAAAATATTGAAATAATACTTGAATTAGCTGAAGTATATGTATCTTTTAAAAAATATCAGGAAGGAATCGATATATATAGAGAAGTTATAAGCAAAAGTTCTAAAAAATCGCCAGTAATGGTAAATAGACTAGCTCAAATTTTGATTATAAATGGAGATTATGACAGCGCTATAAGTGAATGCAGATTATTTTTAGCGGAAGAATCAGATATTGATTATTTAAAAATCACTCTTGCCGACGCGTACGAACTTAAAGAAATGTTTCAGGAAGCAGTGGATGTGTATAAGGATATGCTGGCAGAAGCTAAAACAGAAGAACAACAAACCAGATGCAAAGATTATATTAGCGCTTTGATTTGCAATTGGGGAGTTAAGTTTTTTGAAAAAGGCGATTATCAGGATGCATTGGATAAATTTGTCTTTGCTGTATATTATAATGATAAAAATCCGGATATATATTTTAATCTGGGTAAAACTAACCTTGCCATTAAAAACTTTGAAAGTGCTGTATCGCATTTTAAAATGGCTTTGAATCTTTCTCCTGATGATAGTGAACTATATTTGTATTTAGGACATGTATATGATGAAAAGGGTGAGATTGATATGGCTATCGAGCTTTATACACTTGCGGTCAGCAAAAATTCTAACAGCTATAAAGCCCGATCTGCTCTTGGAATAACTTATGGATACAAAAAACAATATGATAAAGCTGTAAAAGAGCTTAAAAAAGCAATAGAAATTAGTCCGAATAATGGTGATGCTCATTATAATCTGGCTGTGGTATATGAATCTTTAAAACAATATAATGAAGCAAAAGAAGAATATCATAAAGTTTTATCAATTAATCCCAGACACAGGGAAGCAAAAAATAATTTAAACGTTATTATTGAATCAGAAAAAGAAACTTCTGCCAAGGGAAATTATTGGGAACGTTAATCAGGAAATATTACAAAAATTTTTATCCAGTAGGGTTATTTTAAACTCAAAAAAATTATTTGTTAATGGTATAAATAAAAATATAGGGCTGAGGAAAAATAGCTAAAAACTGGTGTCATCCTGAGGAAGCCCGAAGGGCTGACGTGAGGATCTGTCCAGTATTCATCATTATTATGATTACAAAATCGTGATTTTTGGCTTATTATAATAAGCGTATTATGGATAGATTGCCACAGTGCCTACGGCGCTTCGCAATGACAGGAGAAAGATTACAGCTTATTTTCCTTTACCCTGAATAAAAATACTCTTATTGAGATAGGAAAATTTATTAAAATGTCAAAACGATTAATAATTTCCGGTAGTATTATAGGAGCTTTAATTTTACTCAGCTTATGGGCATTTATTGCTTCGTCCAGAATGGCGGATAATATCAAACAGGTTTCAAACAGACCTGATAACACGATTAATGAAGAAGCTGTTTTTGTTAATGATTTAATAATTACTGAAACAAGAGATGGGCAAAAATTTTGGGAAGTTTACGCTTATTCAGGAAAATATGATAATGAACAAACTCAGGCTTTGTTAACCAATGTTAAAGGAAATTTTTACAAAAATAATAAGGTTATATTAAGCTTTGAAGCTCCTATGGCTATTTATGACAGTAAAAATAAAGGAATAAAATTAACAGGAGGTTCAAAAGCGCTTACTAATAATGATATATTTATTTTAGCAAAAGAATTAACATGGACCGGCAATAAAGGTGACATTATTGCAAAAGGCAGTGTTAAAATCAAAAAAGCTGATAAATTTTCAACATCCGGTGAGAAATGTGTTTTTAACACTGATTTTTCAAAGTTTAAAGTAATTGGAAGTTCTGAAACAAATGTATATGGTAAAAAATAGAAGAGATAAAATATGAAAAAAAATTTATTTTTAATAGGATTGTCAATAATGTTTTTGGGAGTTGCTTTTTCTGGATTGTCTTATGCTGAAAATATTTTAATTGAAGCAGATAAGCAAAGTTATAACAGTGAAACAAATTTAACTATTTTTGAAGGAAATGTCAAAGTTGGTTTTGATAATATTTCTGTAAAAAGTCCAAAAGCTTTTGTTAAAACCGATAATGACGGTAAACCGCAAGTAGCTACTTTTTTACAGGGAGCAGAAGCAATAAAAAATAATGGCTACTCAAAGAGTCAAATAAAAGCGGATATAATCAGATTATCACTTCTTGAAAACAATATTACTGCTCAAGGCAATACAAAATCAACTATTTTTGAAAATCAAAAACCGCTAGTTACTATTAAAGCCTATTCTCAGGAATTTGATATACTAAATAATCTTATTACTGCGTCAGGTAACGTTATTATAAATTATAATGATCTTATTACTGCTTCTTCTCAGGCAAAAATTGATATAGATAAGCTTACCGGTAAACTTAAACAGGTAAGTCTTATTGGTTCTGTCAAATTAAAACAAAATAAAAACACTATAAATGCGTCAAATATTATTTTTAAACCTGAATCAAATGAGCTTATTGCGCAGGGTAATGCCCATTCTCAGACAGTTTTAAGTGATTTAACGCGTGTATCGATTTATTCTGATTATCAACAGTATGATAAAAGCTCAAATACCTTGCTTACAAGCGGAAATGTTAAAATTTCCTATAAAGATTATGTTGCTACAGGTCCAAAAGCAACGTTTTTTTCTGATGAAAAATCTTCTAACCCTAATAAAATAGTATTTTTAGGCAGATCAAAAATTCAGGAAGGCACAAGAAATATTGAAGCTGATAAAATAGAAATTATTATGTCTCCAAAAAGCTTTACAGCAGAGGGAAATGTTAAAACTAAATTTACTCAGGTACAAAGTTTAAATAATTCTTCAAACCCTGAAACTCCAAAAATTCCAATAGCTCAATCAGATAATTTACAAAAATTTGCTAAAAAACTTGAAAAATCTTTGGAAATTCCTGTAAATAATATAGAAAATGTAACTATAGATAATAAACAAGGAGAAATAAAGTGAAAAAAAGCTTGGGCGCAAAGACAATAGTTTATCCGACACCTGTTTTTATTGTTGGAACATACGATAAAGATAATAAACCAAATGCTATGAATGCTGCATGGGGAGGAATATGCTGTTCTAAACCTCCATGCGTTACAATTTCTCTCAGAAAAGCAACTCATACTTATGGCAATATTATGGAAAAGAAAGCCTATACAGTTAATATTCCTTCTGAAAATTATATAAAAGAAGCTGATTATTTTGGCATAGTATCAGGAAAAGATATTGATAAATTTGCTAAAACAGGTCTTACTCCTATTAAAAGCGATATTATAGATGCTCCTTATATAAAGGAATTTCCTTTAATTTTAGAATGTAAAGTAATTCATGTTATTGAAATAGGACTTCATACACAATTTGTCGGTGAAATTCTTGATGTAAAAGTAGATGAAGCCATGATTGAGAATGATTTGCCAAATATCGAAGAAATAAGACCAATGATATATGCTACAGGAATACAAAATTATTACAGCATAGGGAAAAATTTGGGCAAAGCTTTTTCTATTGGAAAAGAAATACAATAAAATTATTGCTTGTTTTATTATTATGAATTTTTGACTTTATAAACTAAATATTATTTTAAGTAAATTTAGAGTATTGATTAATTATAAAATTTGGATCACTTGTATAATTTTCACAATTTAAAGAATTTAAAAATCTATTTAATAAAATTGGCACAAGTTTTGCCGGTAATCCGCTAAAATCTATTACAAACTCATTAATACCAGTATTTTGGAAATAATTCAAATATTTAAACAAATCCAGAATTTGATTTTTAAATAAATGCATTCTGCAGAAACCGTCTACCGCTATAGGGAATAACTCTCCAATAGTTGGATCCAAAATAGCATAATTACCATGACGGCATGGAGCAGAACAGGATAAACGTGATAAAATAGCGGAATCATTATTTAATGGACACAAACCTGAACTTGAAATTCTTATATTGCCTGCTATTGTTAATTTTTTATTTGGTATTTTATCTTTAATTTTATCTATACAAAATTTTATATTGTTAATATCTGTAAAATTACTTAAATCAACGGATAAAACAGGATGTTGATTTACAAGAGAAAGAATTGAATCGCTATTTAATAAATTTAACCCTTGCCCAAGTTCAACGGATATTTTTTCAAAGTCTGTATCATTAATAATTGTCCACCAATATCCGATATTATTTATGATAATCGAGGATGGATAAGGAAATTTGGTACAAAGCAATTTAACATATTCATATACCCTGTCAAAATCCCTTTCTATCAAAATTTTTGGCGTGCTTAGCTGTAATTTTATATTGTATTGCAGACAATCTTTTTTTATTTTTTCAAGAATTTTATTAAAACTATATTTTGATAAATCAAAAGTATTAATAATTTCCCCGTATTCTATAGAATAAACAGGATTAAAAGAAAGAGTTTTAAGATATTTTTTTAAATATTTGAACTGCTCTAAACTTGTTAATCTTAAACTTAAACGTGGTATTTTAGTTATATCAACTGATTTTTGCTTAAGCCTGACTCCCTTGAATTTCCAGTTAAATTGCTGAATATTGCCCGTAAATTTAAAATCCTTTCCACTGGAGCTCAAAAATTCTCCTAAAAAATGATTGGATTTATAACAGGAATTTCCAAGATGCTTAAAAGGTAATTTTTGATCTTTAAAAATTTTTGGATTTTCCAAAATTTTTTCAATTGAGCAAATCCCTTGTATCATCTCTTCTGAATCTTTAAAATCACCTTTTATAATGATTGTTTCAATAGTTTTTTTTCTAAGAATATCTTCAGCTATCCAGGGTAAATTATTTGTATCAATTGAAAGTTTGAAATTTGTATATTTTTTTATTTTCATAAGATTTTTTAAATAAATTTCCTCAGTAATATTTATATTTTCAATAGGATAAAACCAATTAACAAACTCTATGCCGGAGAGATTATGTATATTTAATCCCGAGTCTATAAATACTTTAAAAGGCAATTTATTTGATTTTATAGACTCTATATGAATATGAGATAATATATTAAAACTATTAATTAATATCCCGCTTACAGGATGCTTAATCAAAAAATCCAGAAAATTTTTTATTTTTTCTACTTCAATTTCATTGATAGTGCTTTTAAAATTTATAAAAAATTCGAAATCATATTTTTTAGCTTCTTCAATGTAATCAAAAATTAAATTATAATTTTTTTCTTCTAAAAAGTAGGAATGATATAAATAAACGCTTTTACACTTGGTTTTTGCCACCAAGTCCATATCCTGAATGCAGTTAATAGGCGATAAGATTTTAGGATTTTTCATTTTATAGTCCCAAATTAAATTTTAAGATATATTTTTGGGAATAGATAACTTTTTCTTTATTATACATAAATTAAAAAACTAAAAACTGATTTTAGTTAAGTATAGATAAAATTTTAGTAGAATAAAAAAATAAAAAATCCTCATAAATCAGGATTTTTAAAATTTAAAAAATAAAAAATTTAATTACCTTAATAAATCACAATTTTTTATTGCAAAATAATATTATTTATGCTAAACTAAGTTATTATTTTAATTTAAATCTCGTCGCTAGTTTGTTTTTAAAATAATAAGGAGGTTTGCATCTACAAAATTTATTTATATGTTCATTTCTTATAAATTTATCCTAAAGATAAATTAAAATCAAGTTTAAATTTAGTCAAATTTTAGCTAAAAGGAGGTTTAATCAAAAAACATTAAAAATTTGTTTTTAAATTTGGGATTTAGCATGGTTAGTTAAAAAATGGAGTGAATTTAATGAAAACAGCAGAAAAAAACAGACAAAAATTATCTTCCTCTCAAACAAGAGCAGCAAATGCAAAATATAATTTTGGAAGATGGAAGATTAATTTAACTACTCTCGAAGATTATCTCCAATATATGGCAGAAGACAATTTGAAATATGAAACCAGTTAACTAGCCATTGCTTAAAAATTAAATAGTTTAAATATAAGAGGCTGACTAAAAAGTAATTTTTATCAGCCTCTTTGCATTTTAAATTTTAAGATTTTCGTATAATTTTTATGCTATTTAGAAAAGAGGCTATCCTTATTTTTTAGGTAGCCTCTTATTTCTCAAAATTATGCTATGCATTCTTGCTAAAGAATTTTTTCTCTAAAATTTATTTAAATTTTTTAATCAATTTATAACAACTTAAGAAGATGTAAGATTTACTTAAATTAAAATTTTTATTTGACCTCCTTTCTTGTAACTTATAAATATATAAAAACATGAGATTTTAAATAATTGCTATATTTTTCTAAAAATATAAAAAATTTATATATTTTATTAAGCTGTATTTCAATATAAAGTTTTAATTTATAATGTTTCAAGTATAATATTTAATATAAAGCATAAAAAAGTTGGATTAAGAAAAAACGAAAAGAGAGAAAATGAAAGTAAGTGTAGAAAAACAAGATAACAATGTATTTCAGCTTGATATTGAAATTGATGCGGAAATTGCTTCGCAAGAATATAATAAAGCTTGCAGAAAAATAGGTGAAAGAATTGTAGTCCCTGGTTTTAGAAAAGGTAAAGCTCCAAGATCAATGATTGAAAAACATTTTGGAATTAGCAAAATCCAAAAAGAAGCTTTAGATAGACTTTTACCTAATATTTTAGCTGATACCATCAGTGAGCATCAGCTTGATCTAGCTTCAGAACCAATAATAGAAAAATATAATTTTGAATTGGGAGAACCCCTTAAGCTTACAGCTAAACTGGAAGTTAAGCCCGAAGTAACACTTAATGGCTATAAAGGACTTATAGTAGAAGTTCCTGAATTTAAACATCCGGAAAATGCTATGGAACAAGAGCTGAAAAATCTTACAGAAAGATTTGCGACTCTTGAACCTATAATTAACAGACCAATAAAAGAAAGCGATATTGTTATTATTGATTATGCCGGAACTGTTAATGGAGAGTTGATTAAAGGCGGTTCAGCAAAAAATCATCAGTTGAACATATCTAATAATAACTTTATAAAAGGTTTTTCCGAACAATTAGTGGGCAAAAATCTTGGGGAAGACTTTATGATTAAAGTAACTTTCCCGTCAAATTATTTTGACTCGGCTCTGGCAGGAAAAGAAGCCTGTTTTCAGATAAAAATAAATGAAATTAAAGAAAAAATAGTTCCGGAAATCAATGATGAATTAGCTCAAAGAGTCGGGGCTTTTCAGACTATTGAAGAATTAAAAGCTGATTTAGTTTCATATCTTAAAAAAACAAAAGAAATTGAAAATAAAGTTAGAACTGAAAAAGCTGTATTAAATAAGACAATTGACAAAGCTTCGGTGGATATTCCTGATTCTATGATAAATAAAGAAGCTAAGGTTCTTCTTGAAGAAGTCCAAGCCAAGCTTAAAAGTCAGGGAGTATCCTGGGAACAAGTTTTGGATAGTCAAGGGCATGAAAATATATGGAATAGCTTGAGAGAAGAAGCTGCTAAAAGAGTAAAAAGCAGTTTGGTGCTGGGCACAATTGCAAAAATAGAGAATATTCAATTAGCGGATGAAGATTTTATAAATCAGGCAAGAGAGTTTGCTACTATATATAATACTGATGAAAAATCAGTTTTTAGACAAATCTCTCAAACCCCTGGATTAGCTCAATCTCTTTCTCAACAAATTATGAGTCAAAAAATAATTCAATTTCTTTTAGAAAATAATGAGGTAAAATATATTGAGGACTCTTCAGAATATGTTGAAGAAATACCTGAAAGTGAATTTTAATTAAAATTATTGGAAAGGAAATAATTTATGGGATTTGTACCTGTTGTAATAGAACAATCAAGTCGTGGAGAAAGATCTTTTGATATTTTTTCAAGATTGCTAAGAGAAAGAATTATTTTTCTCGGCACTCCAATTGATGATATGATAGCAAACCTGATTGTAGCTCAATTACTTTTGTTGGATTCAGAAAATCCTGAAAAAGATATTATGTTATATATTCATTGTCCTGGTGGCAGTGTTACAGCAGGATTGGCTATTTATGACACAATGCAGCATATAAGAGCAGATATAAGCACTATTTGTCTTGGACAAGCCGCAAGTATGGGAGCTTTTTTGCTGTCAGCAGGCACTCCTGGTAAACGTATGGCTTTGCCTCACTCAAGGATTCTTATACATCAGCCTTTGGGAGGAGCGCAGGGACAGGCTACTGATATTGAAATTCAGGCAGCAGAAATTAACAGAATTAAACGTATGCTGAATGAACTTCTTGCAAAACATACCGGACAATCATACAAAAAAATTGAGAAAGATACAGACAGAGATTATATTATGTCTCCACAGGAAGCCCTTGACTATGGAATGGTTGATAAAATTATTACCAAAATTGAAAGAGATAAAGAAACTTCGGAAAAAAATTAGCTACTTAGGAGAAATTTATGCCTAAACACCGTAACCATGATGATAGCCGACTACAATGTTCATTTTGTGGCAAAATTCAGGATCAGGTCAAAAAATTAATTGCCGGTCCGGAAGTTTATATTTGTGATGAATGTGTTGATCTTTGCAATGAAATTTTAGATGAGGAATTTCTTGAATCTGAAGGAGAATTTGAATCCGATGTTCCGGAAATAATGAAAGTGCCAAAGCCTTGTGAAATTAAAGATTATCTGGATCAATACATAGTAGGACAGGATGAAGCTAAAAAATTTCTATCTGTAGCGGTTTATAATCATTATAAGAGGGTTAATCATAATGCAATGATTTTAAATAATGAATCCTCGCAAGATATAGAAATTCAAAAAAGTAATATTCTTCTGGTAGGACCAACAGGCAGTGGAAAAACTCTTTTAGCATATACTCTTGCAAAATTGCTTGATGTTCCGTTTGCGGTTGCTGATGCTACAACGCTTACAGAAGCCGGTTATGTCGGTGATGATGTCGAAAATATACTTGTTAAGCTTTATCAAAACGCTGATTATGATGCCGTAAGAGCTGAAAGAGGAATTATATATATAGATGAAATAGATAAAATTGCCAGGAAATCAGAACATCCGAGTTTAACAAGAGATGTAAGCGGAGAAGGCGTTCAACAGGCTTTATTAAAAATGATAGAGGGAACAACCGCTAATGTTCCGCCTCAAGGTGGCAGAAAACATCCTCATCAGGAATATGTCCAAATTGATACAAGCAATATTTTATTTGTAGTGGGCGGAGCATTTATAGGTCTTGAAAAAATTGTAGAAAGCAGAGCCGGTTCCGGTAAGCTTGTCGGGTTTGGAGCTACTGGAGCAAAAACTTCTTATGAAAGAGAAATACAGGCAGTCAAAATGCTAAAAAATTTAATTCCTGAAGATTTACTTAAGTTTGGCTTAATTCCTGAATTTATTGGAAGAATCCCTGTTTATGCGGTTTTGGATCCATTAGATGAAAATGCTCTTATTAAAATACTTACAGAACCTAAAAATGCTGTTATTAAACAATATCAACAGTTATTGGCAATAGACGGCGTTAAACTCGAATTTGATCCGGAAGCAGTAAGATTAATCGCTTTTGAAGCAATGAAAAGAAAAACAGGAGCAAGAGCTTTAAGATCTATACTGGAAGAACTGATGATTGACTTAATGTATGAAGTTCCGTCAAGAACAGATGTTAAGACTGTTAAAATTACGCCTGACATGGTAAAAAAAAGAAGTCATCCTTGAAGGAGCTAAGAGTTCTACCCACTCCAAACCAAAGAACAGCAAAAAATCAAAAAGCAAAACAAAACAATAATTAAGTATTATTAAAGATAGTTAATAAAGACGAAGATAAGTTTCTTCGTCTTTGTAATAAAATTTATTTAAGTGATATAAAATAGTATAGTGAAAAATATGAATATGTCTGAAAAATTAATTCCTGTATTACCAATGAGAGATATAATAATTTATCCTCAAATGGTAGCTCCTATATTTGTTACAAGGTCTCAGTCAACTGTTGCTGTTGAAAATGCTTTAATGACTGACGATCATGAGGTTATTTTACTCGCGCAAAAAACACCCTCTACTGAAACACCTGATATTAATAAAGACTTTTATGATATTGGAATTTTAGGCAAAGTTGTCCAAATTTTAAAATTTCCTGATGGTTCTATAAAAGCTTTAATAGAAGGCTTAAATAGGATAAAAATCTCTAATATTCAGCGAAAAGACAGTCTTATTCAATCACAATATGAAATTTTAGAAGATATTGACATTGAAAGAGGAGATACAAAAGCATTATTAAGACTTTCTATGGAAAAATTTCAGCAATATATTCAAAAAAGCACAAAAATTAATGCTGAAAATTTTATCTCTATATCTGAAATACAAGAATCGGGTAAATTAGCTGATATTATGGCTACCTATCTTTCTGTTGACATAAATGAAAAACAACAGTTACTCCAAACTTTGGATACTTATGAAAGACTTGAACTGGTAAGCAAAGTTCTTTCAAGAGAAATTGAAATGCTTGGCATTGAAGAAGCTATTCAGGAAAAAGTTAGATATAAGCTTGGAAAATCTCAAAAAGAATATCTTTTGAGAGAAAAACTACGTGTTATTAAGGAAGAACTCGGCTCTGGTGAAGGTATTGATGAAATTGATGAATACAGAGAGTTGATAAAAAAAACCCCGGTACCTAAAAAAATAAAGGAACAGCTTAATAAGGAGCTTAACAGGCTTGAAAAAATGCCGGTATATACTGCCGAGACTTCTGTAATCAGAACTTATATAGATACAGTGATTGGTTTACCCTGGTGTAAAAAAACAAAAGATATTCTTGATATTAAAAGAGCAAAGGAAATTCTTGATGAAGATCATTATGGGCTTGAAGATGCAAAGGAAAGGATTCTTGAATTTCTTGCAGTGAAAAAACTTTCCAAGCAACCGCAAGCAACAATTATATGTTTTACAGGACCTCCAGGTGTCGGGAAAACCTCTTTAGCCAGGTCTGTTGCAAGAAGCCTGAACAGAAGTTTTGCTCAGGTAAGCCTGGGTGGTATTAACGATGAATCAGAAATCAGAGGACACAGAAGAACATATATAGGAGCCATGCCGGGCAGAATAATAAGAGCCATTCAGGATGCTGGAACCAGAAATCCAATTATTTTACTCGATGAAATAGAAAAAATGGTTCCAAGCCACATGGGAGATCCTAATGCTGCAATGCTTGAAGTGCTTGATCCTGCTCAAAATTCACACTTTAGAGATCATTATATAGATATGGCTTTTGATTTATCAGATATATTCTTTATTGCAACAGCTAACACTGCTGAATATATTTACAAACCTTTAAAAGACAGGCTTGAAACTATAGCGCTTACAGGATATACAGAAGAAGAAAAAGTTAATATAGCGGAAAAATTTTTAATGCTTCGTCAATTTAAAGCAAATGGAATGGATCCTGAAAAATTAAAAATCACAGATTCAGCAATAAGAGAAATAATAAATAAATATACCAGAGAAGCAGGTGTTAGGGAGCTGGAAAGAAGCATATCCAAAATATGCAGAAAAATAGCAGTTGAAATAATTTCAAATCCTGACAAAGAATTTTGCGTTGATGCTGAAAACATCCATAAATACCTTGGCACACCGAAATTTGTAAGGGAAGAAGCAGTAAAAGAACCACAGATAGGGCTTGTGCATGGACTTGCATGGACTGAATTCGGCGGTGAGATGCTGGAAATTGAAGCCAGTATAATGCCGGGAAAGGGCAAACTGAATTTAACGGGCAGATTAGGCGAAATTATGCAGGAATCAGCTAAAACAGCTTTTAGTTTTGCGCGCAGCAACTATGAAAACTTAAATTTACCGCATGATATTCAGGAAAAATATGATGTTCATATACATGCTGCTGACGGAGCCACACCAAAAGATGGTCCCAGCGCAGGTATTGCATTAACACTTGCTTTAATAAGCGCTCTTACCAAACGTCCCATAAAAGCAGATATAGCCATGACAGGAGAAATTACCTTAAGAGGAAGAGTTTTACCAATAGGCGGCTTAAAGGAAAAATGTATTGCAGCTTTAAGAAATAATATCCATACAGTTATAATTCCAAAAGCAAATGAAAAGGATATTCCTGATCTACCGGATTATATAAGAGAGAAAATTAAATTTAAAACAGTAAATAATTTTATGGAAGTTCTTGATATTGCTCTTTTAGAAGCGCCAGAACAGTATAATCATCAGCAAAACGGTGTTAATAAAGATATTGAAAAAATAATTATTCCAGATGAACAACGATAAAAGAATTGAAAATGAAATAATACATGGAAAATTAATAGCTGATAAAGGTGAACAAATATGGAACTGGTCATCTCCGGCAGGTAAAATTCGCTGGAAGAGAAGAGTTGATATGTTTATAAAATTTTTGGGCAATGATAATAGGAAAATACTTGAAATAGGTTGCGGCACAGGTCTTTTTACTGAGGAAATAGCAAAAACCAACAATAAATTAACAAGCATTGATATATCAAGCGAACTTATTGAATTAGCTAAACAAAGAGTTTGTTCCGTCAATGTAATTTTTATGTTGGAAAATGCTTATAATACCAACTTTATAGAAGATTCCTTTGATTTTATTATAGGCAGTTCGGTTCTTCATCATCTGGATATAGATTTAGCTTTAAAAGAGTTTTACAGACTTTTAAAGCCAGGCGGTAAAATTATGTTTACAGAGCCAAATATGTTGAATCCTCAAATATCTTTACAAAAAAATATAAATTTTATCAAAAAAATAACCGGAGACTCGCCTGATGAAACAGCTTTCTTTAAAAAAGACATAAAGAAAAAATTTGTTTTATATGGCTTTAAAAATATTTATGTTGAGCCGTTTGATTTTTTACATCCGGCAATACCGGCTTTTTTAATTCCTTTTATGAAAAAAATTACTGTTTCTCTTGAAAAAATTCCTGTAATAAGAGAAATTGCAGGTTCTTTAGTTATTCAAGCAGCTAAGGGTGCCTAAGGGACACATTCATAGGCTTTCCAATCATTCCTAAAATTTATTGTTACCTATTAACAATTACAGGATTTACAAGCGCATGATTTTTTATTGTAAGCATACAAAGATTCACGATATATGATTTCTATAGTATTTTTATCGATTGACATAGGCGCTAAGCTTAATAACAAATCAAGTGAAGGTGTTTCCATTGCTAATTTAGTTAATTTTTCAATATCTGTTTCAGAAAATCCTTCATTTGTCAGCTTGGAAGTAATTCCTGTGTTAAATAACCATTTTTCCATACTTTTTGCCGCTATTTCCGCTTCATCAGGAGTTCCTTTTAAGTCAGGAATTATAGGGGCAAGAATATCAGCCAAAACTTGAGGTGTAACAGGATAAATTTGTTTTATTACAGATGGAAGAATCATGGCTAGACCAAGTCCATGCGCTAAATTTGGTTTTACACCGCTTAATGGATGTTCAAGGGCATGGGTTAAATGCAGAAGTCCATTATCAAAAGCTATTCCTGAAATTAATGAAGCATAAAGCAAAAAATATCTGGCTGTTAAATCTTCCGGATTTCTTTTAACTGCCGGCAGATATTTAACAATAAGTCTTATTGTTTCTTTAGCAAGCAATATTGAAAAAGGACTCGTTACTTTGGTAGTTGCAGCTTCTATAACGTGATTTAAAGCGTCAATTGTAACATATAAAGTTTGATCCGCAGGTAATTTTGTCATTAAAGACGGATCATCAATTGAATAAAGCGGATAAATACAATCATAAGCAATAGCCGGTTTAAATTCTTTTTCAGGAATACTTACAACAGCAAATCTATCAACTTCTGTTCCTGTTCCATGAGTTAAGTTTATTGTAATTATAGGAATTGCTTTAGTTGGAATAAATTTATGTTCATATAAATTCTTTGCTGTTTTATCAGGATATTCAACTAAAATAGCTGTGCTTTTAGCCGTATCTATCGGGCTTCCGCCACCAATAGAAAGAACAGCTTTAACGCCAAATTCCAATCCAAGCTTTGTAGCTTCATCAACTTGGTCTATTGTAGGATTTGGAGTTACTTTGTCATAAATAATCCACTCTATAGCATTATTTTTAAAGGCTTTTTCTACGTAATCCCAGGCACCGGTTATTTTATAGGAACTTTTGCCTGTTATAACAATAACTTTGTCAATATTTTTGTTTTTAAGTTCTAAAGCTATATCATTCTCCTAAATAAACGGTTGTTTTTGCTCTAATTTCTTTTATTTCGTTAATATTAATAGTTGATTCCCACATAATTATTATCCTTTCTTTTTTAGCTGCATCTTGAAAATCCGCAATTTTTGCAAAGAGCGCATCCTTCTCCAAATTCCAACATTTGACCACACTCAGGACATTCAGGGCATAAGCCTAAATCTGCTCTTGAACCTTCTTCGAATGAAACGGACTGATGTGTATTATTTCGTTTTTTACCATTTTTGCCATTATTTTTTATAATTGATAAATTTTTGGTTTTTTCAAGATTACGTTCCAGTACTTTACCTATTGCATCGGAACAAGAAAGAATAACTTCGCCTTTTGTAATAGAAGGAGCAGGACATCTGATCCCTTTAAGCTGATCTATTATTGAACTAATATCCACCCCTGCTCTTAAAGCTAAAGAGATCATTCTTCCGGTTGCTTCTGCCTGACTTGTAGCGCATCCTCCGGATTTCCCCATTCTTGCAAACACTTCACACAAACCCTCTTCATCAGTATTTATAGTTATATAAAGAGGACCACAGCCTGTTTGAATTTTATCTGTCATTCCGTATGTTAAATTAGGTCTTTGTCTTGGCACAACAACTTTATTAACAAGTTTAAATCTGCCTATGTTATTAAATAAACAAGCATCTTTATTTTCTTGTTTTTTAGATTTTTCACTGCCTTTTGTTTCAATATTCATGGGTTGATAAGCTCTGCTTTTATTTCTATAAACAGTTATTCCCTTTAAGTCTGACTTATAGGCAAGATAATATGTTTCAGCTATTTGGTCTCTTGTGGCGTTTTCTTCAAAATTAACGGTTTTGGAAACAGCATTATCAGTATGAAGCTGGAAAGCCGCCTGCATTTTTACATGCCATTCAGGAGTTACATCATGGGCAGTAACAAAAATTCTTTGAATATCATCGGGAACTTCTTCTATCTCTTTTACAGATCCGTAAATAGAAATTTTTTTCATTAATTCTTCAGTATAAAAATCCCTTTCTTTTGCAACTTTCTCAAAAATAGGATTAACTTCAAGCAATTCAGTTCCATCCATTACCTTTCTGACAAAGGTTAGCGCAAATAAAGGTTCAATACCTCCGGAAGCTCCGGCTATCATACTAATTGTTCCGGTTGGAGCTATACAGGTAGTTGTAGCGTTTCTTACGCCAAATTCCTGAATTTTAAGGTCCAGTTCATACCAATCTTTATCAGAAATAATTCCGGCAGATTTATCTTTATACTTATTGTACAAATAAGTATTCCCATCATAGACACTGCCTTCAAAATTCGGAAATCTGCCTCTTTCTTTAGCAAGTTCCAGTGATTTTACTTTGGAATGATAGTCTATAAATTCCATTGTCTTTTCTGCAAGTTTAATGCCTTCTTCAGAATCATAAGAGATATTCAAAATCATAAGCAGATCAGCCCAGCCCATAATTCCCAGTCCAATTTTTCTATTATTTCTTGCCATTTGTTCAATTTGCGGCAATGGAAAATTATTTACAGTAATTACATTGTCAAGATAATAAATGGATAATTTAGTTACATATTCTAATTTATTCCAATCTACTTCGGGTTTATTTTCCTCGTTATACTTAATCATTTTTCCAAGGTTAATTGAACCGAGATTACAAGCCTCATAAGGCAACAAAGGAACTTCTCCGCAAGGGTTTGTAGATTCAATATCACCCAATTGAGGCGTTGTGTTATAAGCATTTACATTATCAATAAATATAATTCCGGGTTCACCGTTTCTCCAGGCATGGTCTACGATTATATCAAATACGTCTTTTGCTCTTAATTGTTTAATAACTTCTTTTGTATTTGGATGAACCAGATTATAATTTTCATCTTTTAATACTGCTTCCATAAATTTATTTGTAATGCCAACAGAAATATTAAAATTATTAAGTTTGTGTCCTTCATATTTAGCATTAATAAATTCCAGAATATCAGGATGATCTACCCGTAAAATAGCCATATTAGCGCCTCTTCTGGTGCCTCCCTGTTTTACGGCTTCAGTAGCAGCGTTAAATACTTCAATAAACGATACAGGTCCGGATGAAACTCCCATTGTGGATTTTACTATATCATTCTTGGGTCTGAGCCTTGAAAATGAAAAACCGGTACCGCCTCCGCTTTTATGGATCAAAGCCGTATTTTTCACTGCTTCAAAAATAGCTTCAAGTGAATCATCAACCGGCAATACAAAGCATGCTGAAAGTTGACCCAATTCTCTTCCCGCATTCATTAAAGTTGGGCTGTTAGGCATAAAATCAAGATTTGTTACTAATTTATAAAATTCTTCAGCAAGACAATTTATATGCGCATCGTCTTTTTTATAAAAACGGTCTGCTTCTGCTATTGTACGAGCAACCCTCCAAAACATTTCCTCATGAGTTTCTGTTGGATTACCATTTTCATCTCTTCTTAAATATCTTTTGGCTAAAACTGTTTTAGCATTATCACTCAATCTAATTGCTTCGGATAAATGTGATGCCACTTGTATATTCTCCTTTTTAGCAGTTGTTATTTATATTAGTTAAATTAATCAAAAATTGTATAAATATATATAGCATGAGCATGATACAACAACAGAAAATTTCTTGAGTCAGTAAATTTAAAATTTTCGTAAAAACACTGCTATACTGGCTCCTCAAAAATTTACAAATATTTATACAAACCCAAAATTTTTTAATAGCTGTATATAAGCTAATACGGTATAGGAAAAATTTTTGATTGTTGTTTAAATTAAATAATGAAATTTAAAAATTATATTTATAAGTAATGAACAATAAATTTTCACCTGTCATTCTGAAGGAGCGAAGCGACTGAAGAATCTCATAATCGTCCTTGCGATCCTTTGCTACGCTGCGAAATGCGGACAGCGCCGCCTGCTTCGCGCTCAGGATGACAAAACGGGAAATTTTTCTGTTACTCACTTAGCTTACTAATATGAGATGAGATAGATGGGATAAAAATATATGAATCTAAAAGATTTACAAGTAAATACAAATTTAAATAATAAAAAATCCGAGATTAATCTGGCTATTGTTTTAGATCAATTATCAGGAGCAATTGGAGGCGCAGAAAGCATATTATTTGCTGTTTATGAATTATTTCCGGATGCGCCAACCTACACAACTATTCTTAATCCTTCAATAATGCCTGAAAAATATAAAAATAAAGAAATTTACACAACGCTTATTCAAAATTTGCCTTTTTCACAAAAAATGTACAAGGCGTATTTTCCGCTAATGCCTGTTGCTATTGAACATTTAAATCTACAGGAATATGACGTTATATTTTCCTCTCATCATTGTGTGGCTAAAGGTATAATACCAAGACCTGATGCTGTTCATATTTGTTATTGTCATGCTCCTGCAAGGTATATATGGGATTTATTCTGGACTTATTCTAATTTAAATAACTTTGGAAGAATAAAAAAAGCTATAATTTCTGTTCTTTCACATTATATAAGGATATGGGATGTAATAAGCTCTAATAGAGTTGACTATTTTCTTGCTAATTCAAAATATACAGCAGCCAGAATCAAAAAATTTTATAACAGAGAATCAGAAATTCTTTATCCTCCTGTTGACACAAACAGATTTAATTATGAAAGTTCTGACGATTATTGTCTTATGGTAGGAAGACTTGTGGCATATAAAGGCTTTGAATTGGCTATAGATGCTTTTAATGAATCAAAAGAAAAATTTATTATCATAGGTGATGGTGTAGAATTTAAAAAATTAAGAGCAAAAGCCGGTCCAAATATCATAATGCCAGGAAAAGTTTCTAATGAAGAGCTCGTTAAATATATGAACAATTGTAAAGCTTTTATTTTTCCGGGGAAAGAAGATTTTGGCATTGTAATGGCAGAAGCTCAGGCTGCTGGTAAACCTGTTATAGCTTTAAAAGCCGGTGGCGCTCTTGATATTGTTATAGATAATGAAACAGGCATACTTTTTGAAGAACAAACAGTTTCTGCTCTAAATAAAGCTATTTTAAAGGCAAAATCCATAAACTGGAATTATAAGGAAATTGCTAATCATTCAAACAAATTTGATAAAGAAATATTTATTAACAGATTAAAATATATTATTGAAAATGCAAAACTATTTGAAAGAAATATACCAATAAATTTTAAAAATTATTAATTTTTATTAAAATTTATATACATTTTAATAAAAATCATTAAAGTTTTTAGTGAAAACTCCCGATTAATATATTGTGGATATAGTGTTAAATAATTTTGGAGAAAGAAGCATGAATGATTCAATAAGCAATGAAAAAACAATGGGTGTAAATTTCATTAAAAACATAAATATTAATGAAAAAAATACTCTTGCAAAGCGGGCTATCGGAGATTTTTTGGATTTTATAGATGATTCTCTTAAAAATACGGATTTTTCCTGGAATGAGAATATTCAACTTCAAATTGAACAGCTTGAATCTGAAACTAAAGAATATGAGCAGATATTCACCCAAAATTATGCAAATGCTCTTGATTTGAGGGCATAATACATTAATTTTCCCGCTTGCTTAAAAAGGCATTTTAATTCTTTTTACGGTTTCAATACCGTATTTACAAATATAAAGAAATAATGTTTCACGGTATCTTATATACATCCAGACAGGATTATTATAGCTTTTTATAGATTTTCTTGTGAAATAATCTATAATTTCATCGAGTTCATTATTTGTAAGCCCTAATGATGCTTTATAAGAGCAGTTTGAAGAAAATTCCTCTTCTTCTTCTGAAAGTTTGATTATTCCGAATTTTTCAGGATCATTCTTTATCAGGGCATGTTTTCCAAGAGAAAAGCGGCTTCGTCCATAAGCTGAAATAATATCAGTATTTTGACAAATAATATCTATTGTATCAAAAGCATCTTGCTTTGTTTCTGTAGGAAAACCAAAGAAAATATAGGCAAAATTCCAAATATCAGCCTCTTTTGCATCTCTTAAAATTTCAAGTCTTTTATCTATGTCAATTCCTTTGTTTATAAGCTCCATTATTCTGTCAGAACCGGATTCCAAGCCCCATAATATCATTCTAAGTCCGGCTTGTCTTGCGAGTTTTAATATGTCTTTTGTCAAGCTTGTTTCAAGTCTTGCATTGCAGTACCAATTTATTTTTAAGCCGGATTCCAGAATTTTTTCAGAAAAATTCTTTAAATAATTAGCATTTATTGCTTCATCAATAAATTCAAAATAAGAAATGCCAAATTTTTCATTAAGTTCTTTAATTTCATTAACAAGTTTATTTATATCTTTTATATTATAAGTTTGACCAAAATCATGATCGCAAAAAGTGCATTTTTTCCAGTAACAGCCACGACTCGCCTGTATTGGAAGCACAATTTCAGGCATTAAATATTTTTCAAAACAAAAACCTTCTAAATCCTGCGTAATCATTTCATTTAATTTAAGCGGATAATTTTTAGGATTAACTTTTACTTCATTATTTTCAAGATAAATTAAGCTTGAAACCTGCTTTATATCGAGCTGTCCTTTTAAATATTCCAATAGTTCGATTACAGGTTTTTCCCCTTCTTCCACTATGATTGAATGAGCAAAAATTTCAAAAAATTCAGGATTTTTATAAAAAGCGTTAATTACCCTGCTGAAATAATTACCCCCTATATTTATATGCGCTTTAGTCCTGCATTTTAATATTGCGGCAAGGGTTAAACCCGGAATAACCTGTGAATATGCCCCTATTGAAATCCCTATATAATCAGGTTTTTTCTCTATTATAGAAGGAATTATTTCATTGTAAAAATTATAAAACATGTTTTGGGATTCATTGAGACAATAATTTTTCATATCCTGAAAACAAAATTTTAAAGCAGGATTTATATAATCATGCAAGCTTAATTCAGCGGGATAATAAGGAAGAGACAGCATATTTAAAGCTTTATCAAGTATGATAAAAGCTCTTGACAGTAAATTAAGCGAATAAAAATCTTTTTTGTCTTTCATTACCTTCACGGCAAAAGGTAAAAGCTTTAAAACATCTATAATTTCATCAAATTTTTTTTCTCTTAATTCATTTATTTTTAGAAATTTTTTAGCATTAATATGAAATTCAGGAGGATATTCCAGATTATCCAATGAATATTCTTTTGAAACAGTATCTTTAAGCTCCTGTTCCATATCAAAAGTTTTTTCTAATGACGTCCTAAGATATTCAGGAGTAAGAACATAATTATAAAATTCTATGTTTAAGTCTCTAATTTCAACTTTATGATTATTTTGTCTTAAATGAGCGGCAATGGAGGTTAAAGCAAAATGAGGACTTAAAGGAGACCATTGAGGAGGAAAAAGTAAAAAATTATTCATATTTTGTTTAATATTTCCTGTACTTTCTTTTTCAAATCAATTTGCATTTGATTTGAAATTTGCTGAATTTGAACCATTATTTTTTCCTGAATTTCTGTTGGATCCTGATTTATATTTGTGCCTATAAGTTGTTTTTTTAAAGTTTCTATTTTATTTTGGGCTTTGTCTACAATTTCAAGAGTTTCTTTTATTTCTTTATCATTAAGACCAAGTTTTTTTAAAGTTTTTTTAATATCTTTTTTAATTTTCTCTCTTTCAGAAAGAATTTCATTAGGAGTATTTTTTTGTTTTTTAAGTTTTTTAAAAAAATCCATAAATATTTTTCCCATTATATGTTATATAAATTATAATATTATAATATTTTTATCCCAAGACTACAAAGGTTTTATTAAATATGAAAATAATTCTTATTTATCCCCCTCAATGGACACCTCTAAATCCTCATTTTTCTCTAATGTCTATTGCGTCTCAGTTAAGACAAAATAATCATAAAGTTGAAATTAGAGACTTAAACATAGAATTTTATAATAAAATTCTAAAAAAAGAATATTTGAAAAAATCTCTTGAAAAAGCTTTTAAAATGAAAGAAGGGCTTTTTCAGGAATTATCAAAAAAATTCTCGCCAAATAAAAAAACAGAACAGTATTCTGAAAATTTTCAAAAAAAACTTGCAAAATACACAAAAATAAAAGAAACAGAAAAAAATTCGGAAGAAAATCTATATATTATAGATTCTATAGAAGAAGCTGTAAGCATAATGAAGTGCAAAACAAGATTTTATGATTCTGATCTTCTTATCAGGTCTTTAAATACTATAGATGCTGCATTGGAAATAGCTTCCCTTCCTTTTTGTCCTTCTTTGTTGCAATTACATGATTATAATAATCCTTTTTTAAAGCTGACTTTTGAAAGTATTAAAAAACACTGCCTTGATAAATCTACAAATATGTTTTATGAATTTTACGAAGAAAAAATATCTGAAATTTCTTATGAAAGTCCTGATATCATTGGAATTTCTATAAATTCATCCTCTCAAATAATACCGGGGCTAACTCTTTCAATGATGCTAAAATCAAAAACCAAAGCGCATATAAATATAGGAGGGAATTTTTTTGGCAGAGTATCTGAAACCCTTTTGAACAATACTGAATTTTTTGAACTTTTTGCTCATTCACTCATTGTAGAAGAAGGGGAAAAACCTATAGCAGAGCTTGTGAAACATCTTGAAGGCAAAATAAATATAAATGAAGTTCCAAATTTAATGTATTTAGAAAATAAAATAAATAAAATAAATTTTAAAACAGAACCTCTTACTTTAAATGAAATAAATATTCAGGATTTGGAAGGTTTTCCTCTGGATGCGTATTTTACTCCGCATATTGTGCTTTCTGTACAATCAAGCAGAGGATGCTACTGGCGAAAATGTTCTTTTTGCGATCAGGATTTTGGTCAAAATTCCAGCATAAAAGACATTGATAAACTCTTTTCAGAATTAAAATACTTAAAAGAAAAGTTTAATATAAGTCATTTTGAGTTTATAGATGAATCTGTAAGTCCTGTTTATCTTGAAAACATATCAAAAAGAATATCAGAAGAAAATATTGAAATTAATTGGTTTATAAATGCCAGACTTGAAAATGCTTTTACTCATGAGCTGCTTGAAAAAACAAGGCAAGCCGGACTTAGAATGATATTATGGGGATTTGAATCCGGATCAAACGAGGTAATGAAACTTATAAACAAAGGTATTGATCTGGATAAAAGACTTGAAATTTTAAGAGATGCAAAAGAGGCTGATATTTGGAATTTTGTTTATATTTTCTTTGGTTTTCCTACAGAAACTTGGGACGATGCCCTAAAAACAATAGATATTATTTGTCAAAATACAGATATAATATCAAGTTACGGCAGAAGTGTTTTTACACTTGGAAAACATACAAAATTAAGAGAAAGTTGTGAAAAATACTCAATTACAAAAATTTTGGAAAATGAAGAAGAATTTTCTCCAAGTTATAAATATGAAACTTCAAAAGGAATGAACTCAAAAGAAATATCTGAAGCCGCAAATTTATGCACAAAAATATGTAATGAAGCTTATGAAAGCCCTCTTTGGATGTATTTAAGATATAGAGAAATTTTATTTCTCTATATCTGTAAATATGGCGCAAATATAGTTCAAAAATTCAAAAAACATTAGTTCAAATTCTAATATTAGGTTGCTTTTTACTTGCTGTATATTTTAAAATTTAACTATGTTTAAAAAAATTGTATACAAACAACTTTTTAAAAAAATCAGATATTTGAGATTTTTAGATAACTACCCTAAATTTAATCCAGGTTCGCTTCTGGTAGCTGTTTTATGTGTTTTTTTAATTATTATTTCTACTTTTACACAACTTCCTTTAGGACTTTTGACCATTCCTGAGGAAGCTTTTTTACATCCAATTGATTTTTTCTCAAATATTAAATCTGCAAATGAAATTATGAAAGTATGCTATTATATTCCCCAAATACCGTCCATTTTATTTATAGGGGCTTTGCTTGGACCAAGAATAGGCTTAATAGCAATATTTATTTATATAGTTCTGGGATTAGCCGGATTGCCAATTTTTGCCTCGGGAGGCGGAATTAATTATTACTCTCAGTTAGGGTTTGGATATATATTAGGATATTTAGCAAGTGTTTATTTAGTTGGAAATATTTTATCCGCCAAAATAAATACTTATTCTATATTTAGAGCGACTATTGTAGGTGTATTCTCTATTCATTTAGTTGGAATAGTATATTTAATATGTTTAATGTTGCTACAGCAAAGTTCAATTCTTTTGATACTTGGATGGATTTGGGCTCAGAGCGGAATACAGCTTCCTTATGATTTATTTATCGGTTTTATTGCCATAAGTCTTGCTCGTTCTGCCAGATCAATTTTTTGGATGGCTATGGATTAGCTGATATTATATAAAAATCGCTTTTTTTGAAAAGCATATTAAGAAATATAAAATAAATATTTTGGAAATTATATAAAAAATAGCAATTCTTTATATCTAAAAGTTTTTATATATATAAGAAATAATTAGAATATAAAAATCTTTTTAACCATAAATCAGGAGTTAGTAAATTATATAAAAATCTTAATTAGCTTACATTCATAGAAATTTTTTACTTAAAACTTACTTGTTTATCAGTTTCACAACTTCAGAGGCGGTGCTAGATTGAAGGAGGATAAGGCAGCTATATTAGCTGTTTTTTTTTGATGAGTCGATAAAATAAATAACTTATGAGATTTTTCGGGTTACGCCCTCTAAACGACAATTAATTAATGCGTTTACTATAATATTAATAGATCTTTACAATAAAATAAACAAATTTTTCTTTTCATTTGTTTTATAAGTAATGAACAATAAATTTTTACTTCTTAGAAATGGGTTTAGTATAAGGCTTTGCCCTATAGAAGTCTAGTTCTTCAGTTTTAAATTTTTTTCGGAAGGTATGGGAAATGCTGGAAAGATTGAATATTATAACTCCTCTGCAGAGAAAATATCATAACGCAAATTTAATTGCCTTGAACAAAAATCTTATAGTTCCTGCTCTTGCTATTGGAAGTTTATTTTCTATGTCGGAAAAAAATAAAGATGATCTAAAAAAACATACTTATTTAATAAACAATATTACTGGGGCATGTCTAAGCGTATTTTTGCGAAATATGAAGGATTATAACTGGGCAAAGAATGACTGGTCAATGCTTCCTTTAGCTGCAGTATCTACTATTGCTGTTCGCGCTTCAGGTAAGGAAACAAAATACGATAAAATAGCTTCTGTAATAAAGGATACAGTTTGGCTTGGTTGTGGTTTAGCTTTTAAAGCTCTCTTTTCCAATAAATTTTGGGGACCAAAACCTTCAAGCGTATTTGGTTTTTTGAGTGATGTTTGCGCTTTTATAGTTGGAGCAATAGTGGTTTCGCCTGTTGTCAACAAATTTTTAATTAAAAACTTTTTAGATCCAAATGTCTCTAAACTTGATTCAAAAATGCTTAGAAAATTGGATTTGCAGGATCAATCACCACTTCCAATATCACTGGATAAATATAATACAAGCAGGATAACAATGCCGGAAAGTTATATTAAATATTTAAAAAGACCAAATTAAAGAGAATATTTTTTTTAATTTAGCATGGTCTTTTATACCTTTATATTTTTCTACGCCGCTTGAAATATCTAAGGCATAAGGTTGAACTTTTAAGCATGCTTCTTCTATGTTGTCAGAATTTAACCCGCCTGCCAGAATAATTGGAATGTTAAAAAGTTTTGCTTTCGAGGCAATATCCCAGCAAAAACTTTTACCTGTTCCTCCGAGTTGGCTTTCTGAGTAACTATCCAGCAAAACAGCAAAAACAATATCTTTATAATCCTTGATAGTCAATATATCATCAATATTTTTAACTCTTATTGCTTTTATTACAGGTATATTTAGATTATTAAAAATATTTAAGCAAAACTCTTTTGATTCATCTCCATGCAGTTGAATTTTTGTTATTCCTGTTTTTAAGGAAATTTCCCTAATTTCATCAAGGGATGAATTAGCAAAAACACCTATTTTTTCTATATTTTGAGGCAAAGTTTTTATTATTTTTGCCGCTTTATCAGGTTTAATATATCTTGGAGAATTTTTTACAAAAATAAAGCCCAAAGCCCAAGCTCCAAGCTCTGAAATAAATTTAGCATCTTCTTGCAGCGTTATTCCGCAAATTTTAATCTTTATGCAAGTCACAAATTAAAAAACCAAAAATTGATTTTAGTTGAGTATAGCATTTTAATTTTTATTGTTAGCTATTTTTCCAAAAAATGGATTATGTAATTTTTCATTTAATATAGTAGTTGCGGCGCCATGCCCGGCATAAACTATTGTGGCATCATCAAGAGTAAAAAGTTTATTTTTTATAGAGTTAGCAAGTTCTTCATAGGAACCGCCGGGAAGATCTGTTCTTCCTACAGAATCTGCAAACAGAGTATCTCCTGAGAATAAAATATTATTCAGTAAGTAACAAACAGAACCAGGTGAATGTCCGGGTGTATGAATGACTTTAATTGTAAGATCTCCAATTTTTATTTCCTGTCCGTCTTCTATAAATTCATCTGGTTTAGGAGGTTCATACTCCGGCATTCCATAAGTTTTTAAGTGTTCTTTAAGCGAATTTACAAGGAATTCATCGGCTTTATGTATTAAAATTTTTGCCCCACCTTTTGTTTGAAGATCAAAATCTCCGGCAATATGATCTAAATGTCCATGTGTATTTAAAACATATTTAATTTTAGCGTTATATTCGCTTGCAAGCTTTATTGTAGCCTTATAATCACCGCCTGCATCAATTAAAGCTGATTCCAATGTGTCTCTGCAAACTATAAGATAGTTATTTACCTGAAAAGGTCCTATATTTAAAGTTCTTATAATCATAATTAATCTCCTTGAAAATATATCGACTAATTTTTTATATCGTGAAATATTTTTAATTATTCTATAATATCAAAAGTATCAATAAAGTGAAGAAGATGAAGAAAAAAATTTCAATATTAGGTTCAACAGGTTCTATAGGGAAACAGGCTTTAGAAGTTATAGACAGTCTGCCTGATAATTTTCAAATATTAGGACTTGCAGGAGGAGAAAATATTGAAATTTTACAGGAACAAATTAAGAAATATAAACCTAAAATTGTTTCAGTAAAAAATGAAAAGCTGGCAATAGAATTTAAAAAACAAATAAAAGATACTCAAATAGTTTATGGTAAGCAAGGTTTAATTCAAATAGCTCAAAATACAGAGAATGATCTTATTTTAGTGGCGGTATCCGGTTTAGTTGGTTTATTTCCTGTGCTTGCAGCAATAGACAACAATATAAATTTAGCTCTTGCAAATAAAGAAATACTTGTTTCAGCCGGAAAGATCATAATGAAAAGAGCTAAAGAAAAAAATATCAAAATATTACCTGTTGATAGCGAACATTCAGCTATTCATCAATGTATAAATTCCAGAAATTCTTCTTATATAAAAAAATTAATTATCACAGGTTCAGGAGGACCTTTTAAAAACAAATCCATGGCTGAAATGGAAAATGCCAGTGTTGAAGAAACTCTAAAGCATCCTAAATGGTCAATGGGATCTAAAATTACTGTAGATTCAGCTACTTTAATGAACAAAGGACTTGAGGCAATAGAAGCTCACTGGTTATTTGGATTAGAATATCAAAATATTGAAGTTATTATTCATCCTCAAAGCATAATACATGGAGCCGTAGAATTTTTGGACGGAAGCATAATAGCGCAGCTTGGGGTTGCAAGTATGCATATTCCAATACAATATGCCCTTACTTATCCTGAAAAATACAGCGGACTTAAAACAAATAGCCTAAATCTTAGTGATATTGGACGATTAGAATTTGAGAAGCCTGCATTAAACAGATTTCCATGCCTGAAACTGGCTTATGAAGCCGGGATAAAAGGTGGAACTTATCCTGCTGTTTTAAATGCTTTAAATGAAGAAGCTGTCTATGCTTTCTTAAATAGAAAAATTAAACTTACTGATATATCGAAAATAGTTGAAAAAGGCTTAGAAATTCATAAAAATATCGAAATCCCTACTTTAGATGATATTATTAATTCTGATATTTGGGCAAGAGAGCTTGCAAAAGAGCTTATATAAAATTAGGTAATATAAGTGTATGATCTCAGATTTTATAAAATAAGTTTTAATTTAATATGGGCATTAATGATTTAAATAGGTAATGGAGTAAAAAATGGATATTAGCTCAGTAGTTGGAGTAGTTTTAGGTATAGCTTGCATTTTATTTGGACAGTTTCTTGAAGGTGGAAATATACAATCTTTACTGCAAGTAACCGCAGCTCTTATTGTATTTGGAGGAACTGCCGGAGCTGTTATTTTAAGTTTTCCCGCTCCTGATTTAATGTTTGCTGTTGAATCTTTAAGCATGGTATTTTCAGGGAAAAAAATTGATTATGATAAAGTAATAACTGAAATAATAGGATTTGCAACAAAAGCCAGAAAAGAAGGAGTTATTGCCCTGGAAAAAGAAGCTGCAAAAGCCAGTGATTCTCTTTTAAAAATGGGTTTGGAAGCAGTAAGTGATGGCGCCGATCCTGTATTAGTAAGAGATTTAATGGAAACTCAATTATCTCAACTGGAAGAAAGAGTTACAAGAGCTTCAAAAGTATGGGAATCTGCCGGAGGATACTCACCGACAGTAGGCATTATTGGAGCTGTACTCGGTCTAATCCAGGTTATGCAGAACTTATCAGAACCTGCAAAGCTTGGAGCAGGAATTGCCGTTGCTTTTGTGGCTACAGTTTATGGAGTAGGGGCTGCTAACCTTATACTTATCCCATTAGGAAGTAAAATCAAGTTTAAAAGCAAGCAGGATTTTTTAGCAAAAATGATTATGATCGAAGGAATTTTATCCATACAGGCAGGAGAAAGCCCTGCTCTTATCGAAAGAAAATTAAAAGCATTTCTTATAGAGAAAAGTTCATCCGGTAATGCAAAAACTGCAAATAAAGAAGCTCAAGCATAGTTTTGACGGTTAAAATATGGCAGGAAAAAAAAGACATCACGCTGAAGAACATGAAAACCTTGAAAGATGGTTGGTTTCTTATGCTGATTTTATAACGCTTTTATTTGCGACGTTTGTAGTTTTATATGCTCTTTCGCAATTAGACCTTGAAAAATTTAAAGAACTTAAAATTTCTCTTCAAAAAGCTTTTTCTGCTCAGACTGTTCTTAAGGGAGATGAGGGTATTTTAAGTCAGTCTAACAGTATTTTATCTGAAAATGCCAGTAACGGTAAGGATTTAGTTCCTGCAATCATAGAACTGGAAGCTAAATACGAAGACAGCACTTTTAATGAAGCTAAAAAATCTTTGGATGAATTAGAAAAAACCAAAGATATTGAAGGTGTAGAAACAAGCATAAATGAAAGAGGCTTAATAATAAGTCTTATTGACAGCTTATTTTTCAGCTCAGGCAGTGCGGAAGTAAGAAAAAATGCTTACCCTGCTCTTGAAAAAGTAGGACGAATGTTAAAAATAAAGTTTTCTGACCATGCTATAAGAGTTGAAGGACATACAGACAGCATTCCCACAAGCTCGGCTCTTTATCCGTCAAACTGGGAACTATCTTCATCAAGGGCTTCAAGTATTATCAGATTTTTTATAAATAATTTTGATTTTCACAAAAACAGATTTGCTGCTATAGGCTATGCTGACAGTAAGCCAATTGCTTCTAACAGTTTAGAAGATGGGAGAAAGAAGAATAGAAGGGTAGAAATAGTTGTTTTAAGAAACAAATTTATCAAAGCTGAACCTGTAATGTCAGGTATTAATCAAGATAGACTAAAAACTATCAAAGAACTTGAAAAAAAACAGCAAAAAATGCTTGAAAACTATAAAAATAATGCTAGTGACGCCGCAAAAAATCTTATGCAGGAAACAGGTCAATCAATAAAAGATGTATTATTATATGAAGATCCTTATGAAAAGGAATCTGCCAGAATAGCAAAAGAGCTAAAAGAAAAAGAAAAAGAAAAAAATAATGCAAATTATTAAGTTAGTAACTAGTGAATGTGGCTTAGCCACCCCCTACACCAAACTCTTTTTTAAAAGGTGAAAATTTATTGCTCATTACTTAATATATTTTTGTAGAAATTTAGTAACAAGCAAGTTTTTGGACATTAATTTATAGAAAAAACAAAAAGCCCCGCTAAGGAACGGGGAAGAAGAGATCATGAGGCAGATTTAAATCATATCAATTGAATTTTTTTGTTTATGTTTTTGAAATACTAACCCTCTCTAAACCAGAAAAATTTTAAAAAAACCAAAAACCTCTAACTCTTAATAAATATTTTTGTTAAATCCATATGTTAAATTACATGGTAAATAATAATATTTCAAGAAAAATTAGATATTAGTCTTAAGGATTAGACTTTATTAGTCTTGAGAATTATTTTTTATAAAAACGACTTATTAATTGTCATTTTTACACTTTTAAAAGTTTGAATTAGCAAGTTATACTAACTTGCGTTCTGCCGAATTGTCATTACGAACCTGTGAATGTGTTGATAACTTATTAATTGCCTTTAGATTATAATTTGAATAGGATTAGTAAATATCCAGGGATGATTTTTGTAAAATACTTCTACTCTATATTTTCCCGGTATTAAATCTTTAAAAATAAGTTCTTTTCCTGTATATTCCTGAATTAATTTACTATTATGGATTAATTTTATTTTTGCTTTTTTTGAAAGGTTTATAACAGCTTTTGTCTGCTTATCAAGTTTAATAGAATTTCCCGGAAATGCCTGTTTTTCTTTATTTTCTATAAAAAAATCAAAATTTTCTTTATTATTCCAGATTTTATTGATAATAGTATTTTTTCCATCACGTAAAGCATTGATAATTTGAATTTTAGCTTGTTCAAATGACTTTGATAACTCATTATCAAGATAAAGACAGTTTGTTACAGTTTTAAAACTTTCATAATAAGGAAAAACCTTGAATTTAATCCCTAAAAATTTATATTCCAGGGCATGAGCATCAACTCCGCCAATAGCAGGAATAATTTTAGCGCTTGAGTTATTTAATCTGTCCCACCATTCCAAAGTGCTTAAAGTTGGACCATTCAGCATTCTTTGTCTTAAAAAATAATTCCAGAAAGCTTTTTTACTGTCAAAATTATCAACCCAGTCAGACAAATAATTCCAAATTTCAATGCCGTCAAAACCTTGAATATCCCAATCCCTCCATCTTAGAGGTTTTAAATTATTTTTTCTTGCTAAATTTTCATCAGGATGCGCAATAAAGCCAATCCCGCCCTGCTTTTTTACCTCCTGTATAAAACTTTCCGGAGGCATTTTCTCGCTTATTTCCTGTTTTATATTTAAAGCAAGGTAATGGTCAGAATTTTCAGGGCTTATTTCTTCTCCGATAAGAACTGCTACACCGTTATACCAGCCTTCTTCGCCATTTTTTAGCCCTTCAATATTATTATGATCCGTTATTATTATCCAGGACAAACCGGTTTTTTTTGCTGCGAGAGCTATTTCTTTAATAGCGCTTGTGCCGTCTGAATATTTGCTGTGAATATGTAATGCGCCTATGCTTATATTACTCATAAATTAATTATATTAACTCCTGAACTCGTGCCTATTCTTGCAGCTCCTGCTTCAATCATATTAACCGCCTTATTTCTATCTTTTATGCCGCCACTGGCTTTTACTTTAACTCCATATAAAAAGACAGTGTCATACATTAATTTTACATTTTCAAAAGTAGCTCCAACTCCATTTTTTACAAAACCTGTTGAAGTTTTTACAAACTTTGCTCCTGATTCTGCTGAAATTTTACAGGCTTCAACCATTTCATCTTTTGTAAGCAAATCAGTTTCAAGTATAACTTTTACAATTTTCTCTCCTGCTTTTTCAACAACTTTTTTAATATTGTTTTTTGCTCTTGAGTAATTTTTTTCTTTTATAGCTCCGATATCTATAACCATATCAAACTCATCAGCTCCGTCTTCAAGAGCTTTTTCAGTCTCAAATTCTTTGGTATCCGATCTGTTAGTTCCAAGCGGAAAGCCAATAACCGTGATTATCCTGACAGAATTAGTTTTTAGATATTCTTTTGCAAATGAAACATATAAAGGGTTAATACAAACCCCAAAAAATCCATACTTTACAGCATCATCCAATAAGTTTTTTATTTCCTGCAAAGTAGCATCAGGCTTTAATAAAGTATGTTCTATATATTTTTCAAGATTTAAATTTTTTATTTTCATAAATTTCCTAAATATTTTTAATGATATAATTATTTTATACTAAAACTTGTATAAAGTTTGTGAAAATAAATTTGGAGTTGAACATGGTTGATATAAATAATGAAGCAATGATTACTTATGAATCTGTAGAATCTGCCCTTAAAAAATATATGAAAGAAATAGAGGGTAAAACGCTTGGATATGAAGAAATAAACATAGAGGATTCATTAGGAAGAATTTTATATGATGATGTAATTGCTCAGTATGATTTGCCTGCATTTAGTCGGGCTTTAATTGACGGTTATGCTGTTAATTCACATGACGTTATATTAGCTGATTCTCAAAATCCTGTTACCTTAAAAATTATCGCGGAAGCGCAGGTTGGATATGTTGATGAGCTTATTATTTCTGAAAAAGAGGCTGTAAAGATTTCAACAGGCGCAATGTTGCCTAAAAATGCTGATTCTATAGTAATGCTTGAAAATACAATATCTGAAGGCAATCAGGTTAAAGTTTTTAAAAGTGTGATTGTAGGTGAAAACATTGCCCAAAAAGGCGAAGATATTTCCATTGGAGAACTGTTCATCAGAAAAAAAAGAAAAATCAGAGCGCAGGATATTGGTGGAATTATTTGTCTGGGATTTAGAAAAATCAGAGTTTTTAAAATGCCGGCAGTTGCTGTTATTCCTACAGGGAATGAATTGATTCCTATTAATGTTACTCCCAAACTTGGTCAATTACCTGAATCAAATACTTATGTGTTAAAAGGTCTGGTCGAGCAATTAGGCGGAATTAGCAAAATACAGCCTATAGTAAAAGATAATCCTGATATGGTAAGAGAATCTATTTGTAAGGCTTTGGAAAGTTCTGACATTATATTGATCTCAGGCGGAAGCTCAATAGGCTCAAAAGATTATACTTTAGAAGCTATAAAAAGCATAAAAAATTCAAAAATAATTGCTCATGGCATTGCAATGAGACCTGGAAAACAAACTTTGCTTGCCTTTATTGACGGAAAACTGGTAATAGGGCTTCCGGGACATCCAGTTTCATGTATAACATCATTTCTTGTCTTTGTTAAACCTGTTTTAATTCAACTAGCCGGAAATCCACGGTCTTTTTGGCAGGAAAGAAAAGATAATATAAAAATTGACGCTATTTTAGCCAAAGACGTTGAATCACCAAAAGACAGGGAAGATTATGTAAGAGTCAGACTAAAATTGCTTGATAATGGTAAAATAACCGCTTATCCTTATGCTGGAAAATCTTCTTTTATATCTACGCTTGTAAAATCGCATGGCTTAATTAAATTAGCCCCAGACTGTTCAAAATTATATGAAGGAGATAGGGTTAAAGTTATTTTATTCTAGCCCAAAAGTTTTTTCAGCTTTTTTGAAATATATAGATAAGCATCTGTCCAATAAAGTGCTATAATAACTAAAATGACATTTTTTCTAAAAATTATAATAATTTTATTTATTTCAAATATTTTATCCATGGTTTTAATGAATGTTTTTGTTGTTAAAACCGATTTTTTAGTCTGTGTTTATATGCTGTCTATAGCAATATCAACTTTTTTAACCAATAAAATCAACATTAAAAATCTTAAAAATTCAACAATAGTTTTTTCTAAAAAAGAAAAAATTTTTATATCTGTTTTTTTTATTTTACTTTTTTTGGCTTATATAATGCCGAGACTTGTTTATGTTTTGGAGCCTAAACTTGGGTATATTGCAGATGCTCTTGGTGATGACATTGGACATATTCCGGAATTAAATTCTTTAATTAATTCAGAAAGATATCCTCCTGTATCCTCATTTTTTCATGAAAAATATCTTTCTTATTATTATGCGCCATGGATGTTCATGGCTTTTATTTATTATATTTTGCCTTTTAGCTTTGTAACAGCAAAAATGGCTTATTTTATCGGATATTCAGTTTATATTTTATTAATACTTTATCTGGCATTTTATTTTTGTCTTTATCTGTCTAAAAACAAAAAACAATTCTATATTTTAATATATTTAACAATTTTATATTCGGGTATTGACTCAATATTAATATTTTTAACTCCTTTCAGGCATAATGAATGGTGGATGAGAGACTTTTTCGGTTTGAATTTTCAAATATCCAGTTTTTCCACCTGTATTTTATGGTCGGCGCATGCGCTTATAGCAGCATTTTCATTAATTATACCTTATTTTTTATATATAAATTTTTTAAAATTAAATAACTTTAATTTTAAAAATAGAATTATTGTCTATATAGTAATATCATTGCTTTTGGTTAATGCCCTTTATAGCAATACTTTTGTTGTATTGGGTGCATTGCCTTTTATAATTTATTTTATTTTTAAAAATCTTAAAAATTATAGAGATTTTATATGGATTTTTGCTGCAAGTTTAATTTTTTCTTCTGGCATGTTTTGGATTTTTCTTGGAAGAGAAATAGGGGAAATGGTTTATTTATATAATATAAAAAATTTTGGTTTTAATAATTATCAAATTAATTTTACATTAAGTTTATTATTGTTTGCCTGTCTTGTATTTTTAGAGCTTGTTATTTATTTTTGGGTTTTAGCAAAAGAATTTAAAAAAATAAAAGAAAATAAAAATGACTTTATTCTTGTACTTTTGTCTATAGGTTTTATTTTCTTTGCTTTTCTTGTTGGCTATAAGCATACTTCAAATAATTTAGCGCTTAGGGGTCTGATAATCCCATTGTTTGTACTTGCATATATAACTTCAAAATGCTTTATTTCTATAAAATTCAGTAACAAAGGAGTTATCAATCTATTTTTTATTCTTTCTTTTCTTTCACTTGGATCAATAAATGAAATTTTTTATTTTAATAATCTTTCTAAAATTGCGCTTAATTTTCCTAAAAAATCTGAAAGCAAAAAAATAATTTATGCTTTAAATACAAACAGAAATATCAAATCAACTAAAATAAAAAACATGTTACTTGACAGAGGGCTTAAGCTCTCTGTTGAGACAAATCAGTATAATATTGCAGATTATGATTATCATTTATTTTTCCTGACTGAAAAAATAGTTTCTGATTATTCTCTAAAAAAACAAGATAATGAAGATTATTATAAAGCAGCAAAAGAGCTGACTAATAACGGTCCTTTTTTTATCTGGTCTTATCAGGATTGGAAAAACAATGCTAAATCAGACAAATCTTAACCTGGCTATAAAAAATCCGTCAATATTTTGTCTTGATTGCAGTATTTGAAAATATCCTTTATCTTCGTCTATTTCCCACGTCAAATAAGGCGCTATTTTATCCGGTTTAAAATCTTTCCTGTATTCTAAAAATTTTCTGATTACTTCCTGGTTTTCTTCAGGTTCAATACTACAGGTGCTATACACGATAATTCCGCCTGGTTTTATAAAATTTGCAGCATTATTCAGGATTTCAAGCTGTAATTTAGCTAAATTTTCTATATCACTGGGAGATTTTTTCCATCTGGCATCAGCTCTTCTGGCAAAAACTCCTGTATTAGAGCATGGCGTATCTATTAAAATACGATCAAACTTTTCTTTAGTTTTATATTTAAGAGCATCAGCAGTTTCTATCTCTACTAGATCAGCTCCTAATCTTTTACAGTTGTCTTTTAATTTGATTAATCTTTCAGGATTTATGTCTATGGCTTTTATTTTGCCTTTATTGCTCATTAAAGCCGCAATATGTGTTGTTTTTCCTCCGGGCGCAGCGCAAAGATCAAGAATTTCCTCATTTTTTTGGGGATCTAAAACAATTGAAACCAAGCATGAAGATTCACTTTGGACAATCCAGTATCCTTCTTTAAAGCCAGGAATCTCCTTAACACTGCCATAATGATAAATAACCAGACAATCATTAACTATTCTGTCATCAAAAAAATGCACATCATGTTTTTTTAAAAAATTCGCCAATTCCTGCTTTGAAATTTTTAAAGTATTGACTCTAATTACCAGTTTTGGAGAAAGATTATTGTATTTGCAGATTTTTATGGTTTCATCAATGCCGTAATTATGTATCCATTTTTTAATCAGCCATTCAGGATGTGAATATTTAACACTAATCGCATAAACCGGATTTTCTTCTATTTCAGGAAAGCTGATTTCAGAATTTTTCCTGATAAAATTCCGTAAAACACCGTTTACAAAAGCTCCTTCTTTTTTGTCATATTGTTTAACAATTTCTACATAAGAATTTAAAACAGCATAGTCATGAGTTTTAAGAAATTCAAGTTCAAATATTGCCAGTCTTAAAGCATTTCTAACCTGATATGATAAATCTTTCAGCTTTCTTGTTGAAATATTCTGTATAAAAAAGTCAATAGTAAGTTTATTTCTTATTGTGCCGGTTAATAAACCGCTTAATTCTGATGAAACAAGAACTTTTCCTGAATAAAAATTCAAAATTTTATCAAAAGAATCGTTTTTCTCGATAATTTTTATAAGAGCTTTTAAAGCGGCTTTTCTTACGTCCATGATTTATATTTTTCATTTTTCAAAAAAGGGTTTGTATAGGGCATCTACTTCCCCTCCCTCGAGGGAGGGGTAAGGGGTGGGTGTACACTATTAACTAATCTTACAAAAATTCTTTTTCCTATAGTAAGTATTAAAGATTTTTTTTCTTTAAACTCGATTTTTTGAAAAAGATCAGTTATTTTTTCACTGTCAATTTTAACCCCGCCATTTTGAATTAGCCTTTTAGCTTCACCTTTGCTTTTAGTAAGATTTTTTTCTGCTAAAAAATCCACCAACAAAGAGCCTTCTTGAACACTAATTTCTTCAATATTTTCAGGCAATCCTTTTTTTTGAAAAATATTTATAAATTCCTGTTCAGCTTCTCCTGCTTTTTCAACTGAATGATATTCACTGACTATAGTCCTTGCAAGAGCCATTTTGTAGTCTCTGGGGTTAACTTTATCTGATTCAAGCTCTTTTTGATATTCTCTTAATTGTTCTGTTGAAACATCGGTTAAAAGTTCAAAATATCTTAAAATCAAGCTATCAGGAATAGACATAATTTTGCCGTACATGTTTTTATTATCTTCAGTTAAGCTAATACAGTGATCCGGATAGGTTTTTGACATTTTTTTAATGCCGTCTGTTCCTTCAAGAAGAGGTAATAACATTACCAGCTGAGGATTTTTTTTATTATAGGCAAGCTGAATTTCTCTTCCCAAAAGAATATTGAATCTTTGATCCGTGCCTCCAAGCTCAATATCAGCATTTACAACAACTGAATCATAAGCCTGCATCAATGGATAAAAAAATTCGTGCAGAGCAATTGGTTTTCCTTCGCTGTAGCGTTTGGAAAAATCGTCTCTTACAAGCATTTGAGCTACGGTTACATTGGAGGCTAATTTTAACAAATCAGCTAATTGCATTGAATGAAGCCAATCCGCATTATTAACCACTTCTGCTTTACTTATGTCAAATACTTTATTCATTTGCTCAAGATATGTTTGAGCGTTTTTATCCACTTCTTCTTTGGTTAAATTTGGTCTTGTTTCGGATTTTCCTGATGGATCGCCAATCATGGCAGTAGCAGCGCCAATAATTAAAACAATTTGATGACCCGCAAGCTGGAATTGCTTTAATTTTCTCATTACTACGGTATGACCAAGATGTAAATCAGGCTTAGTAGGATCGAGTCCAAGTTTCACTCTTAGAGGAATCTTTGTTTCATCGGCTTCCTGAAGTTTTTTGGCTAAAAACATCACACCGCCCGGCAGAATTTCAGTGCCTCTTGCAAGAAATTCCGCTTCTTTTATAAATTTTTCTGAAATTTCTATTTTTTTAAAATTTTCCATAATCACTTTAATTTTTTTAGAACGCTGTCCATGTCTTTATCGCCCCTGCCGGACATACAGACAATTATCACGCTGTCTTTGTTGGTTTTTGGCATGAGTTCCTCCAAATAAGCCAGAGCATGCGAAGATTCAAGGGCTGGGATTATTCCTTCCAGTTTTGAAGTTAATTTAAAAGCCTCGAGAGCCTGATTATCATCAATAGAAAAATATTTTGCTCTTCCAGAGTCTTTTAAATAACTATGCTCTGGACCGACTCCCGGATAGTCAAGACCTGCTGATATACTGTAAGCTTCCTGAATTTGACCGTAGTCATCCTGAAGAACATAGCTCATAGAGCCGTGAAGCACGCCTATTTTTCCTTTAGTAAGGCTCGCGGCATGTTTATCCGTATTAATTCCATATCCGGCAGCTTCCAATCCAATCAAATTTACCTGATCTTCGTTCAAAAAGCTGTAAAACATGCCCATAGAATTGCTTCCTCCGCCAACACAGGCAAGGACATAATCAGGAAGCCTGTTTTTCAGTTCTAAAATTTGATATTTGGTTTCATTTCCGATAACTGACTGAAAGCACCTGACCATTTTGGGGTAAGGATGCGGTCCGACTGTCGAGCCGATAATATAATGAGTATTTTCAACATTTGTAACCCAATCTCTGATAGCTTCGCTTGTTGCGTCTTTTAAAGTCCTGCTGCCTGAAAAAACAGGAGTAACCTTTGCTCCTAAAAGATTCATACGGTCGACATTAACAGCTTGCCGCTTCATGTCTTCTTCACCCATATAAATTTCGCATTCCAGGTTAAATAAAGCGCATGCTGTAGCTGTTGCGACTCCGTGCTGTCCGGCTCCTGTTTCAGCTATTATACGGGTTTTATTCATTTTTTTTGCAAGAGCGATCTGACCTAATACATTATTGATTTTATGAGCGCCTGTATGGTTTAAATCCTCTCTTTTAAAGTAAATTTTGCCTTTCCCGTAGTATTCAGTCATTCTTTTTGCTAAATACAAAGGTGTAGGTCTGCCTGAATAGCTTTTCATTAAACTATATAAATTACAAAGAAAATCATCATCCCGCCATAATTCATTAAAAGCTTTTTCCAATTCGTTTAGAGCAGACATAAGCGTTTCCGGAATATATTTTCCGCCGAATTGCTCAAATCTTCCCTTGTTGTCAGGCAATTTATAAAATTCATTTTTTTCAAAACAATGTTTCATTATTTTTATACAAGTCCCAAAATTAAATAACCAAAAACCAATTTTAGTTGAGTATATTTTAAACCAAAAAAATAATAGAAAAAATTTTTTTGAATAAAAAATCTGCTTGTATTATTATTTTTAATAACTAAAAATAACTAAAAAATTTGACACAAAGTTGTGATGTTGTTATATTATTTAAACACTTTTTAGTAATATAGTCTGGTTTAAGGTAAAAAATAACAAGGAAAAATTAAGCAATGCTTGCAATAATTGAAACTGGCGGAAAACAATACGAAGTAACAGAAGGAAGATACGTTGATATTGAACTTCTAAATTCTGATAAGGAAAGCTCTGTCGTATTTGATAAGGTTGTAATGATTGTGGCAGGAGATCAATCAAAAATTGGTCAGCCATATCTTGAAAATACTTTGGTAAGAGCAAAAGTTTTAGATCACGGTAAGACTAAAAAAGTCATTGTCTATAAACAGAGATGTAAAAAAGGATACCGTAAGAAACAAGGACACAGACAGAATTTTACAAGGGTAATGATTGAAAATATTGATTTTCCTGATAAAGAAGCTGTTTTAGCTGCTATCCCCCAAATAGACCCTTCTGAAATTAAGACAGAAAAAACTCCAAAAATTAAAACAAAAAAACAAAAAACTGCTAAAATAGAAATGGAAACTGTAGAAAATTCTGAAACTGAAATAAATCAGGAAATTCAGGAAGTTTCTGAATTTAAAGCAGAAGAAGAAACTTCTGAAACAGAAGAAATTTCTGAAAATTCTGAAAATGAAGCAACAGAAACAGAAATTCAGGAAACAGAGCAGGAAATTTCTAATGTAGAACAAGAAGTTTCTCAGCCTCAGCAGGAAGAAGATACTAATCAGCAAGAAAATTAAAATTAAGGTGGTGAAAACTTTATGGCACATAAAAAAGGTATGGGTTCGACAAGAAACGGTCGAGACAGTGAATCAAAGAGACTAGGTGTAAAAAAATTCGGCAGTGAGTTTGTATTTGCAGGTAATATTATTGTTCGCCAGCGTGGTACAAAGTTTCATCCTGGAAATAATGTCGGTATCGGCAGCGATCATACTTTATTTGCGCTTATTGACGGTAAAGTCTGTTTTGAGAGCTATAGAAGAGATAGAAAACAAATCAGCGTCTATGCTGTAGCTTAAAATTTTATGAGTAAGCTTAAAACAAAATATGAAACAGTTATTGGTCTCGAAGTTCATGCCCAGTTAAAAACAAAATCAAAAATTTTTTGTGGAAATTCAACTGAATTTGGCAATGAACATAATTCCCAGGTATGTCCTGTTTGTATGGGATATCCTGGTGCTTTGCCTGTATTAAATAAAGAAGCTGTGAATTTTGCTATATTAACAGGCTTAGCCTTTGACTGTGAAATATCAAAGCGTTCTAAATTTGATAGAAAACAATATTTTTATCCTGATTCACCTAAAAATTATCAGATTTCGCAGTATGACATGCCTGTTGCAAAAAATGGCTGCGTAAAAATTAATGGCAGAAAAATAAGAATAAATAGAGTTCATCTTGAGGAAGATGCCGGTAAATTAGTGCATGCCGGAGCTTCCGGACTTGCAGGGTCAACATATAGTCTTGTTGACTTTAACAGAACAGGGATTCCTCTTCTTGAAATAGTCAGCGAAGCTGATATTGCTTCATCAGATGAAGCAAAAGCTTATATGGAAGAGCTGAGAAATGTTTTAAGATATATAGATGTCTGTGACGGAAATCTTGAAGAAGGCAGTTTAAGATGTGACGCAAATATAAGCATAAGACCGCAGGGAGAACAAGAACTCGGCACAAAAGTAGAGATCAAAAATCTTAATAGCTTTAAAGCTCTGCAAAAAGCCCTTGACTACGAAGTAGTAAGACAAACTGAGCTTGCTGAAAAAAATGAAAGAATTGTTCAGGAAACACGACTCTGGAAAGAAGATCAGGAAATAACAATTTCAATGAGAAGCAAGGAAGAAGCTCATGATTACAGATATTTTCCAGAGCCTGATCTGGTGCCTTTGGAGATTAATTCAGACTGGGTTGAAAAAATAAGAGCATCAATGCCTGAATTACCGGAACAAAAACGCCAAAGATATATAAAAGAGTTTGATCTTTCAGAATATGACGCCTGCGTTTTAGTTGATTCTATTGATATGGCAAGATTTTTTGATAAAACAGCCAAAATCAGCTCAAATATAAAAGTTGTTGTAAATTGGCTGATGGGAGATATTACAGCTTATTTAAAAGAGCATAAAATTTCTATAAATGACACTAAATTAACTCCTGAAAACCTTGCTGAAATGGTTAAGCTAATAGATGAAGGCGCTATTTCAAATAATATAGCCAAAAAAATAATTATCACTCTTATTGAAAAAGGTGATTCTCCAAGGAAAATGATTGAAGAACAAGGATTGAGCGTAATTTCCGATGAAAATATTATTAGAGAACTTATTGAAAAAGTTTTAAGCAATAATGAACAACAAGTGCAAAAATATAAATCAGGAAAACCACAGCTTTTCGGCTTTTTTGTCGGACAGGTAATGAAAGAAACCAAAGGCAGAGCTCAACCTGAATTAGTAAACCAAATACTTAAAGAAAAACTCGATCAATAAAAGTGCAGGATTTAATTAAAACAAAAATAATAGCTACAATCGGACCATCTTCTGATACAGAAGAAAAAATTACCGAGCTTATAAATGCAGGGGCAAGAATATTCAGGATAAATTCTTCTCATGGAACCAAAGAAGAGCATCAAAAAAGTATAGAAAAAATTAGAAAAGTTTCAAAGTCTTTAAATATACATATAGCTATTATTCTTGATCTTCAGGGACCTAAAATTCGGGTTGGAAATTTAAAAGAACCTTTAAACCTTAAAGAAGGAGATGAAATTATTTTAAAACCCGGCATGGACTTTGAAAATCCTGATATTATTCCTGTTGATTATGCCGGTATAACAAGCGATGTAAAAAAAGGAGACAGGATTCTTCTGGATGATGGCAAAATTGAGCTTAAAGTCATTGATGTTTCTCAGGAAAGCATTACTGCAAAAGTTATATATGGCGAGACTTTGACTTCCAGAAAAGGATTGAATATTCCCGGCACAACGCCGAGTATTTCTGCTGTTACTGAAAAAGATATTGATTATATAAAATTTGCTATAGAAAATAATGTTGATTATATTGCTCAATCTTTTGTCAGGACAAAAGAAGATATTATTAAGGCAAAAAATTATATCAGCAAGTTTAAAGGTGATATACCCGTAATTGCAAAAATAGAAAAACCTCAGGCAGTTGAAAATCTTGACTCAATAATAGCCGCATCAGACGGAGTTATGGTAGCAAGGGGAGATTTAGGCATTGAAACATCGCCTGCTGATGTGCCTATCATACAAAAAGATATAATAGAAAAAGCAAATACCAGAAGAAAAGTGGTTATTACAGCTACTCAAATGCTTGAATCCATGATTTATGAGCCTATTCCTACAAGAGCAGAAGCAAGTGACGTAGCTAACGCTATTATTGATGGAACAGACGCTGTAATGCTTTCAGGGGAAACAGCTATGGGAAAATATCCTGTAGAATCAGTAAATATGATGGACTTAATAGCTAAAAATATTGAATCAAGCAAACTTTACAAAGGAAATCAATATTCTTCAAAAGCCAGAGATATTTATGAAGTTGATTCTCAGGCAATTGCAACAGTGGTAATAAGAATGCTGACAGAGATAGAAATTGATGCAATTGTTGCTTTTACAAGATCAGGATTTACAGGAAAGCTGCTATCAAAAGCAAAACCAACTGTTCCGATAATTGCAATTTCCGATAATGAAAAAGTTTGCAGAAGATTAAATCTTTTTTGGGGAATTTTTCCGCTTTTAATGGATTTTGAAGAAAGCTTTACAGAAGAACTGCTTAAAAAAATAGATGAAATGCTGATAAATCAAACTTTTTTAAAACCCGGCGATAAAATTATTATTACCGGTGGTTTGCCTTATCTGACCGTAGGAAAAACTAATTTTCTCAGACTGCATCAGATAGGTTCCTGCGCAGTATTATAAATTATGCGGAAACAGGTTTATTTAAAATAGCTTCTCCAATTTTTTTTGAAATTTTATTTCCTAAATATATTCCTATGGCTGAGCCTGCTAATGAACCTATTGGTGGTAATATCGGCGATAATAATGCCCCTATTATGGCTGAGCCTGCTGTTATACCTATTACTTTGATTATAGACCTGCCTGATTGAGCTAAACCATCACCATTTTTAGATGCTTTTATAATATTAGGAATTTCAAGAGCAAGAGAAAATAATATACTAAAACATGGAATTCTTGCCATAGCTTTTGCAAGGAAAGTAGATACTTTCCCCCCTTTAATAAACTTTTCTGCAGTTCCGATGCTATTTATAATTGTTTTAATCTCAGCATCTTTATCAACAGTTTTTAATATTTTCATTCCAAAATTTGTATTCAACAGATTTAAGTCTGCTTTAAGAGCCGTTCTTCCTAATAATGATTTATCCAGATGACTCTCTAAAAAAGTATTTTTGAAAAAATTAAATTCATTTATTTTAGCTGAATCTTGAAAAGCTTTCATAAAGTTATTGGAATCATGCACTGTTTCAATTATTTGAAATGAGTTAGAAATATCTGTCAATGTTTCAGGCAATTTATTTACTGCTTGAAGTCCTCTGCCATAAGATTCTATTTTATTTTCATGCCAGCTTTCCATAGCTCTTAAAAGTCCGGGTGAATAAACTTTTCCTAAGCCTTTAGCAGCAACATTAATAGAGTCTTTTATTATTTCCAACTTATGTCTCCTAAACTTTTTCCCTTTTAAGTAATAAATAATAAATTTTCACCTTAATCTAGTTCCCCTCCCAAGGAAAGGGTAAAGGCTGGGTGTATAAAATTTATTGTTCTTAATAGCTTCCTATTAATATAAAAAATTAGAAGAATACCAAATCACTTATTTTTTTAAAAAATTAAAAAAAATTAACAATTTTCAGAAACCGAATTTTTTTTCAAAGGCAAAGTAAAACATACCTCAAAATATTTGTGAGATGAAAGATTTATTTTTCCTCCCATAGCTTCTATTAAACCTTTGGTAATAAAAAGTCCCAAACCCGTGCCTCTTGTAGTTCTCGTAAGATTATTGTCGATTCTGGCAAATTTATCAAATAGCGAATTTAAAACTGTCTCAGCTATTGGACTAGATTCATTCTGAATTTTTATAATCGCTATTTTTTCTGTCTTATTTATTTTAATTTTGATTTCTGAATTTTCAGGAGAATATTTTATAGCATTATCAATCAAATTAATAACAGCCTGTTCAACTCTGTCAGGATCAGCATAAACCGTGGGAAAATCATCTTCTATTGAAAAACTGATTATTTTTTCTTGTTTTTGTTGAAAAAAAGATATACAAGTTTCAAAAAGATTTTTAAGATTTATTTCATCCGGAAATATTCTCAATAAGGAAAATTCAATATCGGGAATAACCAAAAGATCTTCAATCAGCCTGTTTAATCTTTCTGTTTGTTGTTTTATAACTTTAAGCGATTTGGTTTTTGTTTCTTCGTCTATATTTACATCATTTCTTAAAAGCCTTGAAGCATGCCCTTTGATGGATGTAAGAGGAGTTCTAAACTCATGACTTACAGTATCTATTAGATTAGATTTTATTTGGTCAATTTTGGAGAGCTGTTCGTTTGCTTGTTGTAATTCTTTATAAGTATCATTAACTTTTTGAGCCATATTATTAAACTCTTTAGATAAAAAAAACACTTCATAAGGCGT
>JAZDPZ010000061.1:0-7318 GCA_043797105.1 bacterium
AACCTAATTTAACTAATTTAAAAATGTACTTATATACTTTTGTCCTGGTAATTGTCTTATTATGCCTCTTAACTCCAGTGATGTCAAAACACACATAAGTTCTTCTATATTTAATCGAGATTCATTTAATATATCATCAAATTGTATTGGTTCTAAACTTAAAATTTCATACACTTTTTTCTCATTGTCAAGAAGATTATTTTTTAAATCATCCTGATTATTTTCCAAATAATTAATATGCTGCCAGTTAAGATGATTAAAAATATCTTTTGCGCTTGTTACAAGACCGGCTCCTTCTTTTATTAATTCATGCGTGCCTTCTGTGTTTGGGTTTGTAACAAGACCAGGAATGCACATTAGTTCTCTATTTTGATCCAAACATAGTTTTGCTGTAATAAGCGCTCCACTTTTTAGACCTGCTTCAGCAATTAATGTTCCTTGAGCTAAACCGCTAATTATTCTGTTTCTATGAGGAAATTTCCATAATTCAGGACTCTCTGTCGGATAATATTCTGAAATCACAGCGCCATTATTATCTATTATTTTCTTAAAAAGTTCAATATTATTTTTAGGATAAATATTATCAAGTCCTGAACCAAGCACAGCAATAGTTTTCAATTTATTTTTTATTGCTGCGTTATGAGCGCAAGAATCAACTCCTAAAGCCATGCCGCTAATTATTGTAATATTGCTTTCTTTTAGCTCACTAATAATTTTATTAAGTATTTCGAGAATATAATGACTTGCCTTTCTACTTCCAACTATAGCCAGAGCCATATCAAAATTACAAATATCAAGACTTCCTTTTATAAATAATATAGGAGGAGGATCATATATTTGTTTTAATAAAAAAGGATATTTTTTATCTTCTAAAGTTAAAACTTGAATATTTTTTTTATAAATTTCTTCTAAAAGTTCATCAGGATTAACTAATTTTTTTTTATTTATAAATTTTTGGATTTTTTCAGGATTTAAACCTTCTATTTCCAGCAAATCTGAATTTGTTGCAAACCAGGCTTCTTTTATTGAACCAAAAGATTCCCATAATTTTTGGGCAAATTTTGTTCCAATAAGACCAATTTTAGAAAAAGCCAGCCAATATTTAAGATTATCCATAACATAAAAACAATATATTAAATAAACTAAATTCAAAAGTTACAAAATGTAAATTCTTGTTACAATAGCTAAAATAATACGCAATTATTTATTATTTATCGTTTTTATGTTAGTAGAAGAAATAATTAATATATACGATTGAGATTCATATATTTTGGAGGATGTCTTTATGGAACAATCAACGATTAGAAGATTACCAGGCAGTCCTGAGGTAACAGGAACTTGCGCTTATAAACAACCAAAATCTGATACAGAAACAACCGGAACTACAGCCAGTATATGGGGATCTGGCGGAAGCGGATTCTGTCCTGTCGGTAGTGGCGGTGGAGGCGGAAGTTGCCCTGGTGGTGGAAGTTTTAGTGCGACTGCATAACCTAAAAATGTTGGCAAATACTCAAATTATCTCAAGTAAGAGAGTATAGTTTGTCAAAGTTTGTCAACTTTTTCAAGATAATTTAAAATATCTATAAAAAATTTAAATTGGCCATTTAAATATAAAATACTAGATTTATCATGGAGAAAAGTATGACAAAAAAAACTTTGGCCAAATGCTATGTTATAAGTGGAATTATATTAATAATAATTGCTTTTGGCAGTATTGTTAATATAATAAATAATCAAAACAATTATAACAAAAATGTTTCCTCTCATGTAATATTAGCATTTGATGGTTAATTTTATTTGTAAAAAAAATAATGCTATCAAAAAATCATCTATTTATTAACCCATGCTGCCTAATCACAAGCACCCCCTCTAAAATGTATGAATTGATAAGAATTAAGGATCATTTAATTCAAGCAATTTTTTGCAGTGTACTTTGCCAAATTAAAATTAACCGGTTATTGTACAGCATAAATAATCTTGATTAGTGATCCTTTAAGACATTGTTTTTAAAAATTACAATGAACAAAAACGCAGAACCATAAAATTACTGTTTCCGAACTTATATTTGAATGGCACAAAAATAGAGTATGATTTGAATAGACCCTTTGGCACATTGATAAATTTATCTAAAAATAAAAAATGGGGCGAATGATGGGATTCGAACCCACGAATACCGGAACCACAATCCGGGGCCTTAACCACTTGGCGACACTCGCCATAAAAGGTTAAAAAGCGGGCGACGAGGCTCGAACTCGCGACAACAAGCTTGGAAGGCTAGTACTCTACCAACTGAGTTACACCCGCAAATTACCTTAAACATTTCGGGATGACTGGATTCGAACCAGCGACCCCCTCGTCCCAAGCGAGGTGCGCTACCAAACTGCGCTACATCCCGTAATTTATCTAAAGGCAATTTTAAGTTTAACTATATAGATCAGTGTTGTCAAGAGGAGTAATTAGATCAAAAATATAAAATAATTTTTTTTTGTCTAACAGCTGGAAAAAAATTATTTTATGTTGTAGTATTAATATAAAATTTAGGAGGAGTGCCTGAGTGGTTTAAAGGAGCGGTCTTGAAAACCGTCGTAGGGGCGACTCTACCGGGGGTTCGAATCCCTCCTCCTCCGTTTTCTTTAAAAATTATTCTCTATCGTCAAAATCGCTATATTGATCTATTAGCTCTGTTTCTTCATACAAATCTTCAATATCTGCTGTAAACGTATCAGATATTTCACTGTAAGGTGTGCCACAGCTTGTGCAAAATAATATTATTTCTCGTCTATCTGTTCCTGGTAACAGCTCTTCTTTGTCCAGCACCAAAATTTCACATTCCACATATTTTTTTTCTTTTTCACAGTAAATGTGTTTTGATATTGTGTGCGCCATATATTTTACCCTACCAATAAATAAAAAACTTTAACTTATTTAAATTTAACATTTTTAGCAATATTTTTTATGCTTATTTAGAAGTAGCCTTTAAGTAGTAAAATTTTTTTTAAAATATTGGACAAGTTATCTTTTGGTTTTATGTTCAAAAGATAGAATTTTATGATATTATGAAAACCATATTTAATTTAACTAAATATTTGGTAGAGTAGATAAGATGAACATAAAAACTTTATTTAAAGGAATGAATTTTTTTGATTCTTTTGATAATTTTCCTGATTCAATTATAGTGATTAATTATCAAAAGAATATTATATATTGGAATAAACGATCAAAAGATATTTTTGGATTTTCAAGATGTGAAACTATTGGCAAAAATATTGGATTGATTTTCACTGATGAAGTAGAAAAAATCTATCAAAATCTCTGTGAAAATAAAAGCTCAATATTAACTGCCAGAACAAAATCAGACCAGGAAATTATTGTAGAAATTGCTTGTGTTAATTTTGAGGCTAAAGAAGGGGTAATAATTACAGCAAGAGATATTACAAAAAATCAAAAAATAATAGAAAAACTTCTAATAGAATATGAGAAAGCTGCAAACATAAGCAAAAATAAAAGTAGTTTTATAGCAAGTTTATCTCATGAACTTAGAACCCCAATGCATTCTATAATAGGATTTTCTAAGTCTTTGACAGATGGGGTTGGAGGTGAATTAACCGAAAAACAGGAAAAATATATTTCTATAATAAATAGAAATGCAAACAGTCTACTTGCTCTTTTAAATAATATACTGGATTTATCCAAAATCGAAGCCGGTAAAATGGAATTTATTTTTAAAAATTTTGATATTGTTCAATTAATTAATTCAGTTGTAGATACTATAAATACTTTTGTAAAAGACAAAAATCTTGAATTTTCAATGGATTTGTCAGAAATAAGCAAAAGAAATATTTTTTCAGATGAAAATATGTTAAGGCATGTTCTGCTAAATATTTTAACTAATGCGGTTAAATTTACTGATACAGGTTCAATAACTCTTAAAGTTGTTTATCCTGATATTGAGTTTGTAAAAAGTCAAGGAATAGAAATACCTCAAGATTTTGCAGATAAAGCTTATATGATGTTTTCAATTATTGATACTGGTATAGGCATTCCGGAAGAAGAATTAAACAATATTTTTTATGAATACAGACAGCTTGATCGTTCCATGTCAAAAAAATATGGCGGTACTGGTTTAGGACTTGCGATAACAAGAAAAATTCTCCAGGAATTAGATGGTGTCATATGGGTAGAAAGTGAATTAATGAAAGGCTCTACTTTTAATTTTATAATTCCTGTTGACCGACCAAAAAATCCTGAAGAAAATATTTGAATACATAATTTTTTCTAATTAGGCATTATTCCTGCTTTAGACTAGGGATAAAAAAAATTTAAAAAATAAATATTAAAAAATGTTTCAATTTTGGTAAAGATTTATTAAAAAATCCTAAAGCAATTCTCAAAATAAACCGATAAACATAACGTAAGCCTAAAATGATGAGGGAATACAGTTATGAAAAGAAATACAAGATTACCTGCCACAAATGTATCCGAATCAGTATTATTTATTTTGAGAGGCGCTAAAAAACGTCGATCATTAGCTATGTCAAAAGCTAAAATGATCCAGGGAGAATTAGGAGTTATTCCAAGATTGGCAGCTATCAAATAAAAGCTTACTTTGCTAATTTTAAGGAAGGGTTGTTGTTAGAAAAAAATTGTCTGCTTCAAAAGCAGACTTTATTTTTTTATTTTGAGAATTAATTTATAAATTTGTGATTTAGAATAAGAAGTCAAAAGAGATATTATTTTACTTATTTCTTTAGTAGAATATCCGGCTTTTTCCAGTTTTTTAATTTCCTCTATTGTTTCAGATTCATCTGAAAGATATTTTTCAGATTCTTTACCTTCAATTATAATAGTTATTTCACCTTTTGGAGGATTATCAATATAGTATTTTATATGGTTTTCAAGTGAATCTCTTTTGATTTCCTCATAAAATTTAGTCAATTCCCTTGCTACAGTAACAGTTCTATTATTAAAAATATCCAAGAGATCTTTCAGTGTATTTACAAGTCTTGTTGGGGCTTCATATATAACAATATTTATTTCTTTATATTTTTCCAGCAAAGTTTCTTTTTCGCTTCTTGTCCTTGGAAGAAATCCTAAAAATATAAAATGCGGTTTTTCAAGATAGCTTGCTGAAATTGCTGTCATAATAGCTGTTGGACCTGGCAAAGGTTCTATTTTAATATTGTTAATATGAGTAAGTCTTATTAATTCAAAGCCGGGATCACTTATCTGAGGAGTTCCCGCATCTGATACAAGCGCTATTTTTTTCCCGTCTTTTATTAAATTTATTATTTTTTCTGCTTGATGTTTTTCGTTAAATTTATGATAACATATGAGTTTTGTTGAAATATTATAATAATTTAAAAGCTTTTGAGTTACTCTTGTATCCTCACAGGCAATAAAATCAACCTCTTTTAAAATACGAAGAACCCGAAGAGTAATATCTTCAAGATTTCCTATTGGAGTTGGACATATATATAATATTTTATTCATTAATTCAAGTTGGGACTTGTATAATACAGAGGAATTGGCTAGATTCCTGCGCCATCATTAAATTCTTCACTTTTATAATTATCAACTTCACGTTTTACCAGCTCTTTGACTTCTTTAACTTCATCAGCAAGCTTATTTAAAGCATCTATTATAGGATCAGGAATAATATTATGCTGCAATTGATTTATTTTTTGTCCCTTTTCTATTACTACTCTTCCGGGAACGCCTACTATTGTTGAATCATTAGGGACATCGGTTATTACGACAGAACCTGCTCCTACCCTTACATTATTGCCAAGTGTAATATTGCCAAGAATTTTTGCCCCTGAACCTACAACAACATTATTTTTCAAAGTCGGATGTCTTTTGCCGTGTTCTTTCCCTGTTCCTCCTAGTGTAACACCCTGATAAAGCAATACATCATCTCCTATTACAGTGGTTTCACCAATTACAACACCCATGCCATGATCGATAAAAAATCTTTTTCCTATCTGCGCTCCGGGATGAATTTCTATTCCTGTTAAAAATCTGGAGATATGAGAGATTATCCTTGGAATTACAGGTATTTTCCATTTGCGCATTTTATGAGCAATTCTGTGTGATAAAAGAGCATGAAGCCCGGGATAACAGCAAAGAACCTCAATAATGTTAGTTGCTGCGGGATCTTTCTCAAAAATAGTTTCAATATCTTCTTTTATTCTATTAAAGCTCATATTGCATCTGCTAAATAGGTAATAACTAAGTTAACATTTTTGAAACAAAGAAGTGCTTAAGTATCTTTCTCCAAAATCAGGTAAAATAACCACAATTAATTTTCCTTGATTTTCATCTCTTTTAGCAATTTCAACAGCTGCATAAGCTGCTGCGCCACTTGATATACCGGAAAGAATCCCCTCTTTTAAAGCTAATTCTCTTGATGTTTCAATGGCTTGCTCTTCAGTAACAGGAAAAATTTCATCTATTAAAGTATGGTCAAATATTTCAGGAATAAATCCGGCGCCTATTCCCTGAATTTTATGCGGACCAGGTTTACCGCCCGAAAGCACAGGACTTTGAGCCGGCTCTACGGCTATTGCTTTAAATTCAGGTTTTTTATTTTTTAAATTTTGAGCTATTCCTGTTATAGTGCCTCCGGTGCCTACTCCTGCCACCAAAATATCAATTTTTCCTTCTGTATCTCTCCATATTTCTTCTGCTGTTGTTTTTTTATGAATCTCAGGATTAGCCGTATTTTTGAATTGATGAGGTATATATGAATTTTTTATATTTTCTGCAAGTTCTTTAGCTTTATCCAAAGCCCCTTTCATTCCCAGATCACCTGAAGTTAAAACAACTTCTGCTCCATAAGCTTTTAATAACATTCTTCTTTCTATGCTCATGGTTTCAGGCATGGTAAGAATTAGTTTATATCCTTTTAATGCGCAGACAAAAGCCAAAGCAATTCCTGTATTACCGCTTGTAGGTTCAATCAATGTAGTTTGACCAGGAGTAATTAAGCCTTTTTGCTCCGCTGCTTCTATCATAGCAAGACCAATACGGTCTTTAACGGAGTTTGCAGGATTAAAACATTCTAATTTAGCTGCGATTGTTGCTTTACAGCCTTCATTTATTTTGTTTAAATATACAAGAGGAGTATTTCCTATTAATTCTAAAATATTTTTTGCTATTTTCATAAATAAAAAAATACCTGATTTTTATTGATTACTTTTACTAAATAAAAAATATAGGAAAATCAATAAGATTTCAATCAATAACTTTTAAGCAGAGTTTAAATTAATTTTACTCAAATATTGAAAACTAAAATTAATTATTGTATTTATTAAATAGT
>JAZDPZ010000062.1:0-36443 GCA_043797105.1 bacterium
ATTTTAATAATATTTTTAGTCATTAATGCCTATCCTCCTTTATTTGTAATAACTATAGCCAGTCTATTGTTTGTCTAAAATATGCCTAATTGTCTAAAACTTGATACCTTTCACATAAATCCTCCAAGCTTTTTTTTGATATTAAATAAACCATACCTTTATAATCACCTATACGTTGCTGCTTACTACTAATATCAATGGTTTTTAGCTTAGAAGTTAACCGATACTTGCTACTAATATATGTATTCAACAATTTTTTATTATTAAAATAATTCAAAACGTCATCAGCCTTGTATGTGAGCATATCGCCCTCTTTCTTTAATGGTTTTTCTTCCTCAACAAGCATTTTAATGGCAAATAAAAGCTTACAAGTCTGGTTTTCACAAATATTGTCATAAATTCTACTCGATGAACTCTCTTCACTAAGCTTTTTTAATGATTCAATAAGACCAAATTCTTTTAAATCATCTGCCAAATAAGCTATTATAAATAAAGGTTCCCATATATCAAGTTCTCTATTTGATAAATGTTGAATACATTCTTTCTCAACTATGCCATTTTGGTACAATTGAGCAATTTTAGAAGCATTATCTAAAGCCCATATATAAAGCTCATCCCTTATTTCTTTTTGAAGCTTTTTAAGTTCCTCTGTTGCTTTATAACGTTCAATTACTTCAGTATCTTTTTTTCGGTAAAGTTTAACAGAGATGGCTCTATCAGCAAGGACATTATCTAGTGAATCAATGCCACAAAAGATTTTAGGGGAATAAGCGCTATATTTTTTTGGAATAAACTTATCGCCAATCCTTTCATTCCTAATAACCACACCCTCAGAGTTAAAACCGGCGTTTAAGATACTCAATATTGCAGCATAAACATCTTTGTTTTCAGTTTTTAAATATTCTACTTCATCAAATAAAAGCGTAGCCTTGTTATTTTCAATAAATCTGAATATAACTGACTCTGTAGGTGCAACAAACATTTGACCATTGAAAGCAATAGGAGCTAATACTTCAAGTAAAGTTGTTTTTCCACTCCCTTTTTCAGCCTGTATTTTTAAGTAAGGATAATATCTGAAAACAGGAAATATGTATGTTCCCATTATCCACAAGGTTATTAAATCAATATAAGCTTCTTCAATAACGCAGAATTTACTTATATAATCCCTGATTTTAGGAAATAAGTTACTTCCGCAAACAATTTCCCCTTCTAAACCAGCCTTGACACCCCCACTAGAAAACCTTGAACTATCAATCATAGGATGTTTTAATCTAAAATCATTAGATTTATTCATTCAAATCTCCTTTATTTACTAATATTATTTGTCTTTCAGATGTTACAATAGCTAATTTATCCTGAATAAGAACACCAAAGGACATCACACCTTTTTTAAAATCAATTGCCGGATGAATTGAAACAATATCTTTTTCCCTTTCTAGTAAATTTAATATTTCGCTCTTAGTAAGAGAAGACTTGCGTTCATGTGCTTTTTGAAGTTCTTCTTTTCTTAATTGCTTAAGTTTTCTGGAATATACTTCTATTTCTTTATTTGTAAATTTAAAATGCTTTTTTATATTTTCTGATAGTATTGCCTCTGCTTGAGTTTCATCAATTTTTGAAAGCTCTCTTAAAATAGGGTCAAGATTATTGGCAATTTTCAGCTTAGAAATTTCTGGTGATATTTGCTTAATGCTATTTATAATCGAATCAATTTTATTTTTATCTGCCAAGCTTGACTTATTTTTTAAAATATTAATACCGAATTTTTCTTTTATTATTTGAGCTGTTTTAATAAATTTACTGTCTGTTAAACCGCCTTTTTTTGCTTCTTGGCAGTCTATAATTTCTTCTAATACTGCAACTAGAAGAATAGCTCCGCCACCAGAACCGCAACGAAAACAAAACCAGACATTTTTTTGAATATTAACCCAGAAATTTTTACCATTGGTTGAACCGTGAAGAGGATGAGAACCGAAAAGCTCCGCACCAGACTTTTCAAGTGTTATTTCGTATTTTTCCAGTACATCTTCAATTTTCAGAAGTGTATCCTGTTCAAATTTATTGGTTTCAGGATAATCAAGCTCAATATATTCAGATAAAAAGGAACATATATCTGCATAGGTTGTATGAGCGATTTCATTATTATTTATAGGTAAATAAACCTTTTTTGTATCTGGATGAATAGAGTTTGGAGCTACTGCCTGTTGTCCAGTTGATAAAATTTCTCCGTAGGATACAGAACCTTTTTTTAAAGTAATTTTTTTTCTTATATCAGGACAAAAATAATAAAAATGATACCCTCTACTTGTTTTGACGATAAACGTAGATGGTAATTCATCCTTTAATTCTTCTGCCAATTCTGAATTATCAATATCAATTACGATTAAATTATTATGACCGCATAAAATCCCATAATTATTGCTGGGAGATTCAACCAAGTATTGCTCTATTTCTATGTCAGTATATGGCTTCTTTGTCCATTCCTGCTCAATAGGTCTTTTCCCCTTTAACTTAACAAAAGCTAATCCCTTATTTTTTAACTGTTCTGGAATTTTGATTTTAGATTGGGTTAACATTTAAGACCTCTTTTTTAAATTGATTTTTTTTTAGATTCTTCATTTAAAATATTGCGTGCAATAATACGGGCTAGAATTGTCAATCCTTCGTCTAAGCGTTTTTGCTCTTCAATGGTTTGAACTACAAATCCAGCCATAATATTATTTATTCCTCAATCTCGAAGAGGTCTTGATATGATGCTTCTGGGAAAAAGTCCATTATAAAAGTCCTTAATTCTGGCGAGGGTTTTCTTTTGGAGCTTAATAATTGAGATAAATAACTCTTACTTATTCCCAATCTTCCAGCTAGCCAGTTTTGAGATTTGTTTTTAAGAGCTAAATAATATTTGATTCTTTTTTTTCTAAGGGATATTTTCATAAGGTCTCCTGTTTTATAAAAATATTATTACTGTTGTACTTTTGTTTATCATTATTAAATAATAAACTGTTAGTAATACTTGCGTCAATAACTAAAAAATAATTTGTGTTTGCAAAAGTTTATCATTAATGTTAAAATAAATAATAAAAGGAAAAATAGGAATTATGAATAATAAATTTTTTGGAGAATATATAAAAAAATTACGTGAAAATAGAGGCTTATCTTTAAGAGAAGTTGAAAAAAAAGTAGGTGTATCTTATGCCTATATTTCTCAAGTTGAAAAAGGAGAAAGAAATATACCTTCCTTAAAAATCTTAGAAAAGCTTGCGGAAGCCTATGGAGTAAGTATTTCATCTTTAAATAAAGTTGCAGGAGAAAGTTTTGAGGAAAAAGAAATTGAAGTAGATAAAATTGAAAATCCAAACCTAAAATTCCTTTGTAGAGGATATGACGGGTTATCTCAAGAGAATAAGACACAGCTTATTAACTACTTGCATTTTCTTAAAAATCAGGAGAACAAAAAATGATGAATGATTTAACAATAACGACGAAAGCAAGAGATTTTATAGATGAATTATCAGAAGATTATTTTTCTGAAGATAGGCGTATTATCAATATAGACAAAGTTATAAGAGAAATTTTAGGCTTTAAACTTGATATTTTTTTTGATTTTGGACCTATAAATCCAAAAAAAGGAGAACAATTTTTTACTTCAGATATTTTAGGAAATTCAGAAGCAGTAACTTTGATGGATGAAAAGAGAATCATTACAAAAACGTCAAACGCTCCAAGACAGCGTTTTACTTTATGCCATGAGATAGCTCATATAGTTTTAGATCATAAAAAACAATCTAAGAATAATGAAAGAGAGGCTGATGAATTTGCAGCAGAGCTTATGTTTCCTTATTTTAAATTCAAAAATGATATTCAAAATTTGTCTGTCTGTGTTGAAACTATATCAGAGCTAGAAAAACTTTATCAAGCATCTAGGGAAGCCACTTGGATAAATTTTGCAAAAAAACATTCTAAATCAATAGCTATGGCTGGATTAGATAATAATTTTAGAGTTGGTTATTGTTTTGGCTCAAGCTCTTTTCCTGAAAAAATTATAAATTTTATAGGTACAAAAATAAACTTACCAAAGGTTTATTTTGATGGTGTATTAAAGCATCAAATAAAAATTAACCATAGAATTTTTAATATTGAGGCAATTAGATGTAATGCCGGCACCGGCAGTCTAGTATTAATAAAATCTGAGGAGTTATAAAATTGAATGTTGTATTATATGCAAGGGTATCATCTGAAAAGCAGGCTGAAAAAGATTTATCAATATCAGCACAATTAAAAACAATGCGGGAATATGCAGAGCGTCAAGGCTGGTATATTGTTAAAGAATTTGTTGATGAGGCTGAAAGTGCAAGAACAGATAATCGACCAGCTTTTCAAGAAATGATTGCATATTCAAAGAAAAAAGATAAAAATTTTGATATGATTCTTGTCTGGAAGTTTTCCCGCTTTGCTAGAAATAGGGAAGATTCTGCTATTTATAAATCTCTACTTAGAAAGCACGGTGTCTCTGTTATTTCGATGAATGAAAAAACAGATGATAGCCCAGCCGGAAAACTTTTAGAAGGCATTATTGAAGTTATAGACGAATTTTATTCAGCTAACCTTGCAGAAGATACTATCAGAGGGTTAAAAGAAAATGCTAGCAGAGGTTTTCAAAATGGTTGTGTTCCAGTTGGTTATAAAGTTATAAAAGTTGCTGATGGCAGTAATCAAAGGGCAAAACTTGAACTTGATGAAAATTTTGCACCAATTATAAAACGTATATTCGATATGAGTTCCAAAGGTTATGGGATAAAAGAAATAGCTAAAACTTTAAATAGTGAAGGATTAAAGACTAAACTTAGTAACAAATGGGCTAATACAACAGTTTCTTATGTTCTTAAAAATGAAGTTTATACAGGAACTATGATTTATAACAGACGAAGCCAAAAAGGATATAATGATGATGATTCAAAAGACTTAATCAAGATAGAAAATAATCATCCTGCTATTGTTGATGTTCAAACGTTCAAAAAAATTCAGTCTTTATTTAAAATGAGAAGTCCTAAAAATATTCATCCAAGACAAATAAATAGTCAATACCTTTTAAGTGGGCTTGTACGCTGTCAAAAATGTGGTTCTATGATGATTGGAGGTAGTGCTAAATCAGGAAAAGCACATTATTATATATGTGGGAATTATCGCAAAAAAGGTAAAATGGTTTGTAATGCTAAAATGATAAATAAAGATCAGTTAGAAATCTTTATTATAGAAAGAATTAGCTCGCATATTTTTTCAAAAAATAATTTAGATAATATTTTTAACAAAGTAATTGAAGAAATAAACGAAGACAGCCAAGATACAAATAGGCGAATAAAAAGTATTGAAAAGCAATTAGATACATTAAAGACTCGTTTATCTAACTTATATGAAGCTTTAGAAACTGGTAAACTTGATTTAGACATATTAGCACCACGCATTAAAGAAGTTAAAATCCAAATTAATGGGTGTGAAGAGTCCAAAAATGACATTATAAGAGAGAAAGAGTCTGCAAAAATTATCCCTCTAACTGTACAGACAATAAAAAGACAACTTGTTAACCTTGTTAAATCCTTGTCTAATGGAAGTGTTCACGATAAAAAAGCATTTTTAAAAGTTTTTTTAAAACGTATAAATGTTAATCATCCTAATATAGAGCTAATCTATTCGCTCAATGTTTTCAACGAAAAAACAGAACTTCAGAAAACAGAAGTTCTGTCTATGGACATAAAAAACTCCCCAGGTAAGACTCGAACTTACAACCCTGCGGTTAACAGCCGCATGCTCTGCCATTGAGCTACTGAGGAACATTAATTTTATTCAATTTCAATAAAATTATAGCAATTAGATTTTTTTCTGTAAATAGGTCAAAATAAATTTATTAAATCAAAAATAAAAATATTCTATTTTGAGAATAATCTAACCTACTGATAGTCTAAATAATTATAAGCATAAATATCCTTATTTAATATTATTCTTGCGGTTTTATAGATTTTTTCCTCTTCAGGATTATCTTTATTATAGGAAAGATAATCTAAATCCCCAAAATCCTGCATTAAATCATATAAATTAATCAAAAGATTATCATAATTTTTTTCAGGTTGTTTAGTTTCGATTATTTTATTTATTCTAAGCAATTCACTGTCAAAAGAATCGACTATTGCTGTATCAAGACCACATCCCATTGCCATAACGGCAAAAACTCGGTTAATTAAACTTCTGGTTTCTTTTGGACTGCCGTTTGAAATATTTGAAAGTCCTATTGTTGTTAAAATCGAAGGATCAAAAGATTCTTTAAATACTCTTATAGCATTAAGGGCTTCCAATGCTTGAGATTGATCTACACTAACAGGTAAAACTAAAGGATCCATAAGAATTTTGCTGTTATCAATACCCATTTCAGATGTTTTATCTAAAATCAAAAAGGCTATTTCGAGTTTAGCGTCAGGGTCTTTGGGTATTCCTGTTTTATTGCTCATTGTTAGAGCTATTAAATTAGAATTATATCTTGCAGCAAGTTCAGCCATTTTTTCAAGTCTTTCAGGGTCGCCGCTTGTGCTGTTAATTATTGAATTTTGAGGATTAGGCACATTATTTAGACCATTTTCCATTTCTGTTAAATTTGAAGTGTCAAATGAAAAGTTTACTTTAACCTCTTCAAGTATTATAGATGTAAGCCATTTCATAACGCCATCCCATCCGCGTCTTGCAGGTCCAATATTTAAATCAATCCAGTCTATACCTATTTCTGCCTGCTTTTTGGCTAAATTTTGAATATATTCTTTATCTCTATTTTCTATTGCCAATCTTGTTTTGGGTGAAACAATATGAATATTTTCTCCTATAAGTTTCATTATTTCCTCTCTGTTTGTAATTTATAAAGATTTAAAGTATTTAAAAGCAACATTGCTATGGTCATTGGACCGACTCCTCCAGGAACTGGGGTTATATAACTTGATTTTGGTTCAATATTTTTAAAGTCCACATCTCCGACAAGCTTTTTTTCTTCTGTTCTGTTTATTCCAACATCAATAACAACAGCGCCTTGTTTTACAAAATCTTCTTTTATAAATTCAGGACTGCCGACAGCAGCAACAAGAATGTCAGCCTGTCTTGCAATATCTTTTAAATTCTTTGTTTTACTGTGGCATATAGTTACAGTAGCGTTTTTATTCAGCAAAAGACAAGCCAGAGGCTTTCCTACTATATTTGATCTTCCTACTATTACAGCATTTTTGGCTTCTATATCTATTTTATACTCTTCCAAAAGCTTAATAATTCCTGCCGGAGTGCATGAAACAGCATAAGGCTTAATTCCTATAGATAATCTTCCTGCATTAATCGGATGAAACCCATCAACATCCTTGATTGGCAGAATTTTTTGAATAATATCATAAGTATTAATATGTTTTGGTAAAGGCAGCTGTACTAAAACAGCATTTATATTTTTATCCTGATTTAATGATTCAATCTTTTCCTCAAGTTCAGACTGGGTTATGTTTTCTTCAAGCTCTATAACAAAAGAATTTATGCCTGCTTTTTGAGCCGCTTCCTGCTTTTTTGAAACATATACTTTGCTTGCAGGATTATTTCCTAAAATAATTACAGCAATAGCAGGTTTAAACCCAAAATTTAAAATTTCGTTTTTAATATTTTCCTGAATTTTTTGGGATAATTCTTTACCTTTAATTAAAATAGCCATGATTACTCCGTATACTCAACTAAGATTGATTTTTGGTTTATATATGATAGCAAAGATTTATTTATTCCCAAAAATATTTCTAAATTTAATTTGGGACTTGTATAAATGCTTAGCTAAATCAGACGTTAATTTCATTGCAAAATCTGCTAATTCTATATTTAAAACACCGGCGCCACAAGCAGGAGTAATAAAACTTGATTTTACAATTAAATTTTCATCAATTCCCTTATTAATTAAATAGGATTTTCCTTCTTCAAACTTTTTTGTCAAAGTCTCGACACTGGAAAGTTTTAAGGCATCTTCATCCAATGTGGGAACCATGCCCCAGGCTATATATCCTCCTTTTTCCAGAAAGTTTTTTAATTCTTTGCTATACAAGCTTAAACTTTCAGTAAAATAAAACCCGTCAAAACTAAGTATATCTATATTACTTTGAATTATAACAGACCAATCAGTATTTCCGCAGCAATGGACACCGACAAGAGCGCCATGATCTTTCAAGATTGTAGCTATTTCTGAAATACTTTCAATAATATCCTGCTTTGTAATTGTAATAAAAGCAGAAGTGCCATATTGAGAAATGCTCGGCTCATCCAGAAAAATCACCGGTATGCTTGCAGGAGAAAATTCCCTGAATTTTTTAAGCAGCCAGAGAGCTTTCAGGGTTAAACCTTTTATTATAATTTCTTTCAGAGTTTCATCATAAAAAACGCATTTTTTTTCCCTGTCAACAAGTGAAGTTCCATAAGTAAAAGGTCCTATTATCTGTCCTTTTAATGCAATAGGATTATTTTTTCTTATTTTTTCAAAATATATCGGCAGAGCAGAAGAAAATTCCTGCGTAATCTCATATTTTTCAAGTAAATCCATGTTTTTTTCATTGATTATACTTTCATAATCAAGATAAAACTCTTCCAACCGCTCATAAAAATCTTCCTGTTCCTGATCCATATACCAGCGATTATCTTCCTTATCAAAAATAATACCCGGAATATTTTGCGCAACCTGAACAAGCATGTCTTCTTTGGAGCTTATATTTGCCAGTTGAGGAACTGCCGGAAAATCAGGAAAATTCTCAAATATTAAATCAACGGCTTCCTGCGGATTTTTATGGGGTAAACTTCCAATAGCTGTAGCTAAAAAACTTAAATTTTTCATTATCAATAATCTCAAATATTTTTATATTTATAAACACAATAAAGCGGCTAAATTGCCGCTTTATTTACATTTTCCCCAATATTACTAACGTGCCTGATTCCAAAAAGCGTCTCTGATAACTCTTGCTTTTTCTGTTTCAGATGAAATAGAGACGTTATTTGGAGTAAAGATAAAGACTCCTTCGCCGATTCTTTGTTGATGTCCGTCAATGGCATGAGTAGCGCCTGCTAAAAAGTCAACAATTCTTTGAGATTGTTCCGCATCGAGCAAATGCAAATTTAGAATTATTGATTTTTTATCTCTTAAATTATTTACTATATCCAAAGACTCTTCAAATGATCTTGGTTCAATAACCCTTACTTCGTATGAACCAACAGCGCTTGGATGAGTTAAAACCTTTAAATTCGGTCTTTTACGAGAATTATGACTGGGTGTTATATCTTCTTGAGCTTCTTCTGCTTCTGCTTCATAAAGATCTTCATAAACTTCTTCTCCATAATGTTCCTGAGCAACAGAAGCTACAAAACTTTTAATCTTGTTTACTAACCCGGACACTTTATTCCTCCCTTTTTTATTTAAACTAACTAAAATACAAAATACTACGTATACTTAAATTTATTTTAAAACTTATTTAAATAATGCCTGCCCAAGCCTTAGCATTGTTGCGCCTTCCTGGGCTGCTATTTTATAATCATTGCTCATACCCATTGATAATTCAGGAAGAGAGCAATTGAATTTTTCTTGAAAATAATCTCTTAATTTTTTTAATTCTTTAAACGTAAAATGTAATATTTCCTGGTTTGATGTATATGGCGCTATGGTCATTAACCCAACCACATTTAAAAAATCAAATTTTAATATCTCTGAAAATACCTCCTTAACTTCATTAACTCTAAAACCAAACTTTGTTTCTTCTTGCATTATATTTACCTGAATAAGGATTTTTTGTGTAATTTTTTTTATTTTTGCGTTTTCTGATATATATTTTACTAATTTTTGAGAATCTACAGAATGAATATACTCAAAATTACCAACTATATTTTTGACTTTATTTGTTTGCAGATGCCCTATAAAATGCCAACTTATATTATTTTCTATATTTTCAGGCAATTTTTTTCTTTTTATTTCAGCATCCTGGACTTTATTCTCTGCAAAATCTCTGATTCCGGTTTCATAAGCTTTTATTATTTCATCTGCGTCCACATATTTGGTTACAGCTATTATTTTTACTTTTGACGTATCTATTTCATTTTTAATATTTTGCAAATTTTCAAAAATTTTACTCATAAAGTCCTATCTGGCAAACTTTTCAAATATTTTCTTAATCCCTATCCTTCCCTAGCTTATTACTTTATCCGCTAACCTGTTTTACAAAGTAAAAACATTATAATCAAACTTTTCAAATAATACAAATGTTTGTATAGTATATGTTTGATTGAATAAAATCCGGTATTTTTTAAATCCGTCTAAACGCATGGAACATAATACTTTGCATGATTTTTCTATAATTTAAACAGAGCAAATAATTTCTTAAAATTTCTTATTATTTAGAACTCAGAAATTAAAAACGATTTTAATAAAAGGCTTTAGCTATTGCTTTTTTAGAAAATCCTGTTATTATAATTATAATATTTTGAATGAACGAATTAGGAAACTCCGATAAAATATGGGGCTGTGCCGCAACTGTAAGGATTTTTAAATCTAAGCCAGAATACTAATTTGTTTGGGATTATTATAAAATCTTGCGAAGCACAAGAGGAGTAAAAATGAAAAAAATAATTAGCTAAAAGTAAAAGAACCAAAAAATGGTTCTTGTTTTGATTTAAGACAAAGTTTAAAACTTAAATAAAAAATAAAATTTTAAATTTAATCTTTTAAAAACAAGTAAAAAACACTTGTGTAAAGGTTGTTAATTTTATGCAAATTTTTGTTATAAATACTAAATAATTAAGGAGGTCTTTATGTTAAAGAAAACAGTTTATTTATGCGTATTGATTTCATTGTTATCATCAAAATCAGTTTTTGCAGATGATTTAAAAGAAGTAAATCTTGAACGCGGCAAAATACAAGAAGAAAAAATGTTAAAAGAAAAACAGGAACCAGGAAAGCATATTGAATTTGGTTATGCTAAACAGGATCAAGTGTATAGCAGCAGCAATTTACAGGAAGATATTAAAAATTCAAGCTCAAGTGTAGATGTAATAACTCTTGATGATATAAAAACATTAAAACCAGTAAGAATAAAAGAAGTTTTGAATCTTTTACCGGGATTTTCTTCTTATGATTCCGGTTCAATTGGAGGTATAACTGCTTTTAGAGTTCGTGGGTGGAATAAAACTCTTTTAACTCTTGATGGAATGAATATAAATGATCAAACTTCAAACCAACCTTTTCTAAATAATATTTTACCGGAAGGCATAGAAAGAATTGAAGTCATAAAAGGTCCGCAAGGTACTGTTCATGGTATAGGGACTCAGGGCGGACTTGTAAGTATGTTTACACGAAAAGGTTTTGGCGCTCCTTCTGTTGAATTTGAATCCGGCATGGGCACTTATTCTACTTTTAAAGAAAATTTTGTTTTTCAGGGGGGCGGAGAATCAGCTGATTATTACCTCGGCATTACAAGATTGGATACAAACGGCGGAGCAAAAACAACTCCTGAAGGAAAATCAAAAAATGACGGTTATGAAAATTTAACAATAGCCAGTAATTTAGGAAAAAGACTTTTTAAAGGCAACGCAGAAATAAGAAATACTTTTAGACAGACAAATGCTGAAAAAGGAATAGGAACTCAATGGAACGGTTATCCAAATTTTGATCCAAACGGAAAATCCTATAGTTATGATCTGTTTGAAAACCTGACTTTTAGTCATGCTCCAATTAATTGCTATGATTATAATTTAAAATTGGGTTTGTTTAAGACAAGATATAAAAACATAGATCCCCAGGATAGTATTGATTTTGTTGATTCATACAACAGAACTGATAATACAAGGCTTATGCTTTCAACCCAACATAATTTAAAGTATAAAAATCTAAATACTTTTACATCCGGTTACAATCTCGAATATAACGACTTTGCTACATTGTCAAGCGGATGGGGTACTGTAAGCACTCAAAAAGATCTGACAAATAACGATGTTTATTTTCATGATGTTATTAATATCAAGGATACTTTATTTATAAGAGGCGGCACAAGAATAACTACCAATTCTATATGGGGAACTTATACAACTCCTAATATTTCAGGCGCTTTAGTATTTCCAACTTTTAATATACCTGATTCATATACTAAATTTAGGACTTCGTATGGTTATTCAATAAATACACCAACTCCAACCCAATTATATGCCGTTGCATGGGGAGGAAATCCAAATCTGAAACCTGAAAAACTTGAAGGCTGGGATGTGGGCATGGTCCAAAGTTTCTTTAAAGATAAAGCAAATGCTGAATTTGGATATTTTAGAAACGATATTAGCAATTTGATTACCTGGGTGCCTGATCCTGCAAATTGGTGGATTGGCGGCACATACCAAAATGTCGCAAGAGCAAAAACCTATGGATGGGAAAGTTCTCTAAAGCTAAATCCTATACCGGGTCTTAAAACAATGATAAATTATACATACACGGACGCGCAACAGCAAAATCAGGAATTATATTATTTACCAAACAACAGATGGAATTTTCTTGTTAACTACAGTCCAAATTATAAATACGATGTGTATTGGAAAGGAACAACTTCTTCCAGTAGATATACTTTAAATAATACGCGTATAAAAGGATATTTTGATATGGCTGTTGGCGCTACGGTTATGCTGTTCAAAGTTAAAGATGTGCAGGTATACGGCTGCGCGCAGTTGAATAATTTGCTGAATCAAAGATACGAAGAACGTTTAGCATTACCGCATCCAGGAATACATTTTCTGGCAGGAATATTTGTAAAAAGAGCATTCTGACAATTTTTGTCCTACCTGCCTTATAACCAGTAAAACTTTATAAAGTTTTACTGGTTTGTTTTTGGGTTGACTATTGATAATTTATTCATTAATATAGATTTGGAAACCATATGGAAGCGGCTTAGCCGCAAAAGGAGTAAAATCAATGAGACGCACACTCGAAGGAACAAAAAGAAAAAGACAGCGTAAAAGCGGCTTTTTAGCAAGAATGAGTACTCCTGGAGGCAGAAATGTTTTGAACAGAAGAAGAGCTAAAGGTCGTCATACCCTTTCAATCATAGCAAAAAACAGAGCGTAAATCGTACAAATAAAACAAGGTTTATAGGTGTTACCTCAGGCTGAAAGACTTAAAAAAAACAGTGAATTTAGTGTTGTCTACAATATTAGAAAATCAGTAGCAAACTCACTGCTTATTTTATATGTAGATAAAAAAAAAGAATCATTGGAAATACCGACAAAAGTAGGGTTTGTGGTTGGAAAAAAAATAAATAAAAAAGCTGTAAAAAGAAACCGAATCAAAAGATTACTTAGAGAAGCCTATAAAAATATAAGAAAAACATCAAAAATTTCTATTCAATGGGAATCGTTAATTTTTATAGCAAGACCAAAAATTCTTGAAGTTAATTACAAAGAAGTTTATGATGCTGTTATAGATTGTTTAAAAAAAGCTTCTAAAAAATACGGATGTTTATAATAAATGATACTCAACTAAAATAAGAAAAGATTATTTATTCCCAAAAATATTTTCTAAATTTAAGTTGGGACTTGTATAAAAATGTTAAAAAACTTTACAATTTTCTTAATAAAAATTTATCAGAATTTATCAAAATATACCCCACGTATATGCAGGTTTTATCCAACTTGCTCTGAATATACAAAGCAGGCAATTATTAAATATGGTTTTTTAAAAGGATGTTATCTTGGTATATTAAGAATAACAAAATGCCATCCTCTAAATTCAGGTGGAGTAGATTTGGTGCCGTGACTAGAATTTAATTAGAATGAGGTTATACTTGTGGATTTTACATCAATTACAGTTGAAATATTAAAAACACTAAGCCATATAGCAGGTAGCTATGGCTTTGCAATTATACTTTTGACAGTCATAGTCAGATTGGCTATGTGGCCCCTAAGCGTTTCCCAGCAAAAATCAATGCAAAAAATGCAGGAATTGTCTCCTAAACTTAAAGAAATACAAAATAGATACGGCAAAGACCCTCAAATGATGCAAAGAAAAATGCAGGAATTTTATAAAGAACATAAATTCAATCCTTTTGGCGGGTGTTTTCCTTTATTGCTTCAAATGCCTGTATTTATTCTGCTTTATACTGCTCTTGTCAGTCCTCAGTTTATTGAAGCTGCCGGAAACACATCTTTTTTATTTATAAATAGGCTTGATGCTACTATTAGAAGCCATGCCGGAAAAGTCGGAGATCATGTTTTCGGAGTTGAAAAAAATGATAATTTTTCAAGTGTAAAAACAGCTTTAGTTTATATAAACAACGGAGTCGTTGAAGATGTTAAAATTAAAAATCCGGGAAAAGCTATCCAAAAACAAGGTGAAATTATTCCTGGCAATCCTTTGGATCTTAAGCTGAATATTGATGAACTGGATTTATCGTTTAATGAGCTGAGCAAAGTTAAAAAAGCAAATATTTCAGTAATAAATAACAATACTAAAGAAATAGAAAATATTACTTTTGATAGAAAAGACTCTTATCTTACAGCTATGGTTGCGACAGAACAGGTAAAGACAGTATTTCATTATGATGTTTTTGCTCTTGTAATATTATTTGGCTTAACAATGTTTCTTGCCCAAAAAATAATGTCTTCAGCCAGTGCTAATGCAGCAGCAGATCCTAAACAAAAAGAAATGCAGGAACAAATGTCCAAAATAATGCCTATAATGATTACTTCAACTTTTATATTTATTCCGATTCCTGCAGGCGTACTGTTATATATGGTTGTAAGCAATATTATTCAGGTTTTTCAAACTTTCATAATAAATAAACAACTTGAAAAAGAAAAAGACAATAAGCCAAAAATTGTTGAAAACATAGACAACCTAAAAACAGTAAAAAATAAGAAAAGTAAATGGTAATAAATACTCTGAACGATACAATAGCTGCAATAGCAACCCCACTTGGAATCGGTGGGGTTGGTGTTATAAGGATCAGCGGAGATAAATCCTTTGAAATAATCTATAAAATATTTTCTTTAAGCTTAAAAGAAAAGAAAATTCCTGAATTTAGACCGGATAAAATTTATCATGGCTGGATTATAGAGAATAATAAACCTTTAGATGAGGTTATATTGCTTATATTTAAAGCCCCAAAAAGTTATACCGGCGAAGATATAATTGAAATTCAATGTCATGGAGGCATTAATATTGTTAAAAATATTCTTGAGCTTTGCCTGAAATATGGAGCAAGAATGGCTGAAAAAGGAGAATTTACTAAAAGAGCCTTTTTAAACAATAAACTGGACCTTTCTAAAGCTGAGGCAATCCTTGATCTTATTCATTCCAAAACTGACAAATTTTCTTTGATTTCCGCATATAATCTGTCAGGGAAATTATCATCCTGTATAAATGAACTGCGAATCGAGCTGATAAATTTATTATCTTTGATTAATGCGGCAATAGATTTTCCTGATGAAGTTGATGAGCCTGAATACAATTTTATTAAAGAAAAAATCGATTTTCTAATTAATAAAATTAATAAAATTTTGGAAACAGCGAAAAATTCTAATTTAATGAGGCATGGTTTAAAAATAGCAATAGCAGGCAGTCCAAATGTCGGAAAATCCTCGCTTTTTAATGCTCTTCTCAGTATAGAAAGATCAATAGTTACTGAAATACCTGGAACAACCAGAGATATTATACAGGAATCCCTTGATATTAATGGAATCCCTGTAACTTTGACAGATACAGCAGGAATAAGAGAGCTTAAAGATGATTCTAAAAGCAGTTATATTGAATCTATCGGTATAAATATTGCTAAATCTTATATTAAAGAAGCGGATTTAGTATTATTTGTTTTTGATTTAACTATTGGCATGACAGAGGAAGATAAAATTATTTATGCAGAAACTAAAGAAAAACCAGTTATAAAAATAGGATCAAAACTAGATTTGCTCGACAAAAAACCTGCTAAAAATGATGGAATTATAGCTGTTTCATCAAAAACTAAAGAAGGTATTGATTTTGTAAAAAAAGAAATAGAAAAACTGCTTTTTTCAGAAGATCTATCTTTTAATATTTCTAATAATGAATTTTCCACTAATTTAAGACAACAGGAATGTTTAAATAAAGCAAAAATATCATTATTAGAAACTTTAAATTCCTGTAAAAACAAAGAAAATCAGGATTTTATTTCTATAGACCTAAAATCAGCCCTTATTTCTCTTGGAGAGATAACCGGAGAGATTGTCTCTGATGAAATCATAGATAATATATTTTCTAATTTTTGCATTGGTAAATAGTTCCTGTCTGGATAAATCAGGATGCTTAATGATTAAGTCATAATAGTAATTAACGCATCTATAATAATAGGATCCCATTTAGTTCCAGCTTCTTTTTTAATTAGTTCCAAAACCTGTTCATTAGATAAAGTTTCTCTATATGATCTTTCAGAAATCATAGCTTGGTATGCGTCTGCGACTGCAATAATTCTTGATCCAAGAGGAATGCTTATGCCTGATAATCCTTCCGGTTCACCTTGTCCATTCCACCTTTCTCTATGATAATGCACATAAGGCACGACTTCTGACAAAAAATTTATTTTCATAAGCAGGCTTACACCAACATTTGGGTGATTTTGCAGTTTAATCCAATCTTCTTTTGATAATTTTCCTTTTTTTGAAAAAATTTCATCAGGAAGAGAAATCTGTCCGATATTATGCAATAATCCGGCATAATAGATTAAATCAACTGTTTTTTCATTTAATTTTAAATATTCGGCAATCTTTTTAGCTAAATTAGCAACATTTTTTGAATGTTCCTGAGTAAATTTGCTTTTTGCATCAACTGCCGCAGCAAGAGTTTTAACAAATACTTCCTGTTCATCTCCCAGATCGCCTATGCTTGCTGTCAGCTCAGTTCTCAAATGTCTTAATTCCATTGGAGTTGTATTTGTATCTTCTATTAGTGAATCAGCTTCTTCTACCAATTTTTGAAGTCTCATTGAAGTTACAAATAAACTTGTCATAGCCTCAATCAGACTTATATATTCTGATATTATTTGTTTTTCAGTATAATTTTCAAGGCAGATAACACCAATATCTATTGAATTATCAAACATTGGCACAGAAAGCATTGTTATCACATTATTTTCATCTATAATTGCCTTTGGTTTCCAATTTTTAGATTTTTTAACATTTTTTAGATAAATAGTTTTTTTAGATAAAAATGATTTTACAACCGGATTTTTATTTTCTTTTGATAAATAACCAATATTTTTTAATTTGTTATTTATTTTATTCAAAGAAGTTCCTATCAGAACAAGACTGTAATCTAGTTTATTTTCAAGATTTTTAATATATTCCGGCTTTAAATATATATGACAAGCATCAACTTTCAGCATTTGAGTAATTGTTTTTGCTATAGAATTATAGATAATAAAATCATCTTCACTCTCAAATCCAAGCAAAGCAAGCGTTTTATCAATAGAATAAATATAAATAAGCTCTTTAAGCTGATTTTTTAATCTGCTAATTTTATCCTGAACAGAAGAATTAATTTTTAACAATAATTCTTCTGAAATTAAGTGTTCGGTTAAAAAATCACCCAAATTTAAAGCAAATATTGCTTCCAGTGGATCTTTTTCTAAGATTGATTTTGGAATTTGATTCAATGGTTTTCCTCCGGTTGTTTCATCGGTTGGCATAGCATAGTTTCCTTAATCTTCTTAATATTTAGAAAATTTATCTAAATATTTAAAAATTTTTTCTTTCTAATATGTATATCGGTTGAAATTTAAAAAACTTGATACTTTTTTAAAAATTTTTCTAAAAACAGTTTGAAATCCTTACAGAAGCTTAAAAAAAATATTAAGAAATTTTAATATATGGGTATAAAAATAAAACAGATGCTATTGATTCTTTAGTTAAAACTATCATTCGCTAGTTTATAAGTCCTGATAAACCTTCTTTTAATGCAAGTACATAGCCTGCTGCTTCCAAATAATTTTTAATGCTGATTATTTTATCTTTAAAGCCTAATGTTTCTGCTGTTAGATCAAGCACTGTCCTATTTTCTTCCACAGCTAAAACAGGAATATTATTTTCTATTGCTTTTAATGCCGGTATTCCTCCAAGACAATCATAGGGCATAATCAGGGCTTTTATTGAATTTATTGTAATATCAAAATAATTGGCTTTATTAATATCAATTAATTTAGGGGCATTATACAAACCAAATAATACACAGGGCAAATATACAGGTGTAATATATTCTGCAGCAGCTCCAGGATAAACGATTTTTGTGCTGATATTAAGTTCTTTTTCACTAAAAGCAGGAGCATGCGCCACGGGAATTTTAAATTCTTTTGTTAATATATGTGAAATTACAGCTTCTACACCTCCAACAGGGTCTACCCCGTTACCCTGCAAATAATTTATATCTTCATCCAATTCAAAATAACAAACAACAGCTAATGCTTCTATTCCTTTTTCTACTAAATTACCGGCTGCCTCCAGAAGTGTTTGCGTATTTTCAATATTTCCCGTGGAAATTCCTGATTCTGAAATTGAAAAACTAACTCCTACCTCATCTTTTGTAATTATATAATCTGTAATATTAATTCCATAAGTTGATTTTACAGCGTTTATTGTGTTTATATGGACATTTAAAACCGATTTTGGAATGGATTTATCAAATATAATGCCTATTTTATTATATTTAGACGGTCTTAAAACTGTTTTGCCCTTAAAAAAAGAATCTATGGCAAAACCTTCGGTATAAAGAATATTTTTATTTTTATCTAAGCCGGAAAAAATAGCGGCATTAACAGTATTAGGATTGGTAATTACAGGACAGATACTGGAAATCAAATTGACATAAGGAGATGCATCACCGGCAAAACCTCCGATCGATGCGCCTATTCCTGTTGGCACTATAAATACAGTTGTAAAATCATATTTGTTCATATTCTATATCCTGAAAATAACCTATATAGGGCAAATTTCTAAAATATCCCTTATAATCCATGCCATAGCCGACAACAAATTTATTATCAATTTTATATCCTATAAAATCTATATTTACAGGATAAATTCTCATACAGGCTTTGTCAATTAAAGTTATTAGCTTAATTTTATTTGCTTCATGTTGGAATTTAATATAATTAACTAAAAAATTAGTAGTTAATCCAGTATCAATAATATCTTCCACTATTAAAACATCTTTTCCTCTAAGATCAGGTAACGTTAAGTCTACTGGTTTGACTTTACCCGATGAGCAGGTTTTGTCCCCATAGCTTGAAAGTTTTATAAATTCAAGTTGAACAGGAATATCCAGATGCCTGATTAAATCTGAAACAAATAATACTGCCCCGCTTAAAACTCCAATAACAATAACATCTTCAGAATTCAAAAACTCTTCGTTAACCTGTTCTGCTAATTCTTTGACTTTATTTTGAATTTGTTCTTCCGAAAATAATTTAATTAACTGGTTTTCTTTTTTATCTCTGATATTCATTTTATTAATATACCTGTATTAAATGAGTTGGAATGTCTTTAACTCTTAAAAGTTCGCTTATTCCTACTCCTACTGCCCATAATATTTCTGAATTCATTGCTAAAAGAGGTAAATTATCTCTTTCATGTTCAGGAATCCCTTTATTTATAAGATATTTTTTAAATTTCATTTTTTGTTTCATTCCAAATGGCTGAATTTTATCGCCTATTTGCCGTGATCTAAAATAAATCGGCTTATTTAGCTTATCTAAATCTACATATATTATATTTGACGATTCTTTAGGATATTTTTCAGGAATTTCTCCCTGCCAAGGAATTATTTTTATTATTTTATCAAAATCAGGATGATATATTTCTTTATCAAGCTTTATTAAAACAGATGTTTTAGTTGTTTCAGCTTTTATAGAGTGAATTATTTTTATTATTTGCGAAGAAACAAACAGCCAGCAGTCTTTTGCAATTGATAAAGTATTGCCTGATTTAAGACCGGAGCTTTCTTCAACAAAATTTAATATTCTTTCAATTCTTTCATAATTATATTCTATTTTATTATATATAAGAAAATCCAGTAAAACTCTTTTTTGCGCAGGAGCCGGCATGTTTAAAAATTCTTTTGTGCTTATTTCATCATTATTTATAAAAATTTTATCTTTAACTTCTTTTAAATAACAATTAATCAGCTGTTCTGCTTCTTCTGAAATCACAGAAAGTCTTAAAACAGCTTTTTCAACATTTGAATTATATGTTTTCAGCTCAGGTATCAGGCTTAATCTTATACGATTTCTTAAAAATTCCTGTTTAAAATTACTGGTATCCACATTTGGAGTTAAATTATTATTTTCACAGTATTTTAGAGTTTCATCTCTTGTAATTTCGAGCATAGGTCTGAAAATTGCAGGAAAATTATTCTGATATCTGACTTCCGGAATGCCTTTTAAACCTATTGTTCCTGTGCCTTTAATAATTCTGTATAAAACAGTCTCAACCTGATCCGTCAGGGTATGTCCCGTAAAAATTCCAGAAGCATTGACTTTTATTGCTATTTTGTTCAGAAAGTTATATCTTTGCTTTCGAGCTTCTATTTCAGTATGTGGGAGAGTTTCAGCAAGAGTTTCGCTGTAAAATTCTATTTTTCTTGCAACGCAGTATTCTTTTGCTCTTTCTTCTTCAAGGCTGGATTCAAGTCCTCGCCAATTATGATTTAAATGCGCTGCTATTAGTTTAAATTCAAATTTTTCTGATAATTTTAATAAATTATCCAGTAAACATAAAGAATCTATTCCTCCTGAAAATGCAACAAGCAAAATATTTTCAGTATGGAGCAGATTATATTTTTCAAGAAATCTCTGGATTTTTTCTTCAGGTTTTAATGTCATTAAATTTTCACCTACTTAATAAGATCATTGCGTAACTCAAAATTCAACGCTATTTATGGACATAATTCTTTTTAGTGTTGAATATTTTATTTTAAAACTAAAAGAGTCAACTAAAAAGAAGGTTGGACACCAAATTTTAATAATTATTGACAAAATACGTTTTTTCGTCAATAATTATTTTTGACAAAAATGACTTATTGGTCATTAATTATTAAATATTTTAATATAGATAAAAGATAAAAATGGCACGTCCAAAAAAACAATTAAACCGAAGAACAGATATTCTGGATGCAGCTCAAATACTTTTTACTGAAAAGGGATTTGAAAAAACCACTATTGATGATATTGTCAAGCATATAGGAATTGGCAAGGGCACTGTTTATCTGGAATTTAAGAATAAAAATGATATTCTTCTGGCTATAATAGAACGAGATGTTGAAATTTTACTTGAAAAGATAGAGTTACAGATAAAAGATGCAAAGCCTCCCTATCTGGAGTTATTAGAGCAAGTGCTTAAAAATGATATAACTACTGTGTTTGATATGGCTACATCTCAGATACATACTCATATAGCTTTGATGCATACAAGTTATCAGATTAAACAAGAACTTAATCACCTGATGGTAAGAGGAAGAAATATTATTGCAACTTTACTGGTTCAAGCTGCAAAAAATGATGAAATTAAACCATTTCATGATTATGAAAATCTGGCTCAATTAATAAAAATAGCTTTACAAGGTTTTTTACCTCCTTATGATTTAAATTATTCTCTCGATCACAGAAACGATTTAAACAAGCAGGAAATCAGAACTCTATTATTTAATGATGCATCTATTGTTATAAAACTTATTTTGTCAGGACTGAAAGTGCCGGCACAGTAAGCTAATTTATCCCGTAGAAATATTTAGTTTCACAAAAGGAGCATATATGATTAAAATAAATACCAGTCTTATAAAAACATCAGCCTTAATATGTTTACTGATAAGTCTGACAGCGTGCAGCCATAAACCGTTTATGTCATCCATGCCCGGCGGCGGAGGTGTTCCGGTAGAATCGATTACATTGGAATCAATCCCTGTTTCACAGTCCGAAATTTATCAGGCAAATTTGATTTCTCGTTATTCAGTATCACTACAGCCTCAGATATCAGGACAAATAGCAAAAATAACTGTTAAAGCAGGAGATCGGGTAGTTGCGGGTCAATTATTAATACAAATTGATAAAAGAAAGCAGGAAGCAGCTCTAAATTCTGCTCGCGCTGATGCTGCCGCTTCAAAAGCTACTGTTGCTCAGACAAAAAGTATGCTCAATAATTATGAAATTCAAAGAACAGCTTTTGAATCAAATCTTGAGTTAAATAAAAAATTATACGATCGCTATACAGCCTTATTTAAACAAAAAACAGTCAGCCAGCAGGATTTGGAAAAATATACCGATGGATATAACAAGGCTAAAGCAGACCTGGATGCAAATACTGCTCAGATAGAGTCTCAAAAAGCATCAATTGAAGCCGCTAAAAGTAATTATGAGAAAGCTACGTTTTTTGTAAAAGAGCAGGAAACACAGTTGCAGTATTATGATATTACTGCCCCATATTCAGGCATTATAGGAGATATTCCTGTTAAAGAAGGGGGTTATGTAACTGAAACTACACAATTGCTTAGTATTACACAGAATGATCCTCTCGAAATTAATATTGGATTACCTATTGACAAAGTATTTGATATTCAGAAAGGTTTACCTGTAGAAGTACTGGATAATACCGGCAAAGTTATAGGAAATTCAAAAATATCTTTTGTGTCACCGAAAGTTGATACCAATACTCAAACTATTCTTGTAAAAGCAATACTTTCAAATTCTAAAGGCATTTTAAAAGTCGATCAGTCTATTAAAGTCAGAGTGATTTATAATAAGGCTTCCGGAATTTTGGTGCCTACAGGCGCTGTTTCCCATTTGGGCGGACAGGATTTTATTTTTATTATTAACAAAAAAGATAAACAAACTTTTGTAAAACAACTGCCAATCAAACTGGATGATATACAGGGCGATAAATATGTTGTCCTGAGCGGACTGAAAAATGGAGATCAGATAGTATCACAGGGTATTCAAAAATTAATGGATAATGCTCCTGTTTCAATTATTGCAAAAGGGGAGAGATAGATGTTTATTGAATTTTTTATAAAGCGTCCCCGATTTGCAGCTGTCTGCTCAATAATTATAGTTCTTATCGGACTTTTATGTATTCCGTTATTGCCTGTTGCTCAGTATCCTCAAATTGCGCCTCCTCAAATAACAGTTACAGCTAATTATATAGGGGCAAACGCTCAAACTGTTGAATCTGCCGTTACTACACCTTTAGAACAGGAAATTAACGGGGTAGAGGGGATGAAATATATAACCTCTACAAGCAGCAATGATGGCACAATCAGTATTAATATAGTATTTAATCAGGACAGGAATCTCGATGCCGCATTGATTGACGTGCAAAACAGGGTTCAGGTCGCTGAAGCCCGTCTTCCTGAAGAAGTTAAGGCTACGGGTGTCAGCATTGCAAAAAATTCAAAGGCAATGGTATTAATATACGGGCTTTATGCGGAAAATAAGAAATATGACAACTCTTTTATCAGTAACTATGCTGACCGCTTTATTAAAGACTCTTTAAAACGTGTAAAAAATGTCGGAAACATCATTATTTTCGGAGAAAGAAAGTTTGCAATGAGGCTATGGCTTGATCCAAACAAGCTTGCAAGTCGTTCATTAACTCCGGCTGACGTTGTTAAAGCGCTTCAGGAGCAAAATGTTCAGGTTGCAGCCGGTCAGATTGGGCAGCCTCCTATTGATAAAAATCAGTCAATCCAAATGAGCGTTAAAGCAGCCGGACGTCTTGAATCTCCTCAGCAGTTTAATGATCTTGTTATCAAAACAGGCAAAGATGGCAGTTTTGTCAGATTAAAGGATGTCGGATATTCTGCATTAGGCGCTGAAAATTATTCATCACTGCTTCATTATCAGGGACAGGAAGCTGTCGGTATTGCTATATTCCAATTACCTAACGCAAATGCGTTGGAAGTAGGCAATAACGTTAAAAAAGAAATGAAAAAACTGTCAAAAAGCTTTCCTCCCGGTCTCAAATATCTGTTGGTAGTCGATGCAACCAGTGTAGTAAGTGAATCCATTCGTGAAGTTTTATTTACTCTAGGTTTGTCAATCATATTAGTTATTCTGGTTATTTATATTTTCTTGCAGGATTGGCGAACAACCCTTATTCCCGCAATAACTATTCCTGTTTCTCTAATAGGCACATTTGCGTTTTTAAAAATATTTGGATTTTCAATCAATACTTTAACGTTGTTTGGTATTACTCTTGCAACAGGGCTTGTAGTAGATGACGCTATTGTTGTAATTGAAAATATCGAAAGATTTGTTAAAGAAAAGGGCATGCCTCCGGCTGTAGCGGCTATAGAAGGAATGAAGGAAATTTTTGGAGCTGTTATTGCAACTTCTTTGGTTCTTATTGCTGTTTTTGTGCCAATAGCATTTTTTCCTGGCACTACAGGTCAATTGTATAAACAGTTTGCATTAACAATTACTTTTTCTATTGCAATTTCAGCATTTAACGCAATTACGCTGACGCCTGCCTTATCCGCACTATTACTAGGACGTAAACATAAACAATCCCCTTTATTTGATACAATTAACCAGATTATTCTTAATGTAAGAAAAACATATAGCTGGAGTCTTAACACAGTTATTCAGCATAAGAAAAAAACAATAGCTGTTTTTATTGTGTTAATTTGCCTGACATACGGTTTATCCAAGTTAGTTCCCTCTGCATTTATTCCAACAGAGGATAACGGTTATTTTATCACCATGGTTCAGGCTCCTGAAGGAACATCTGTTCAAAAAACACAAAATATTATTGAACATGTGGAAAAAATTCTATATACAGTGCCTGAAATAGAAGGCGCTTTCTCTGTAGCTGGTTTTAGTTTTTCAGGAAGCGGTCCAAACAAGGCTTTGTTATTCGTTCGGTTAAAATCGCTTGAGAAAAGGAAGGGACCCGCTCATTCAGCATCTGCGGTTGTTAACAGACTAAGAGGAATACTCATGGGAATTCCAGGCGCAATTATTGTACCTTTTGAACCGCCTGCAATTCAGGGTGTCGGGAGTTTTGGAGGATTTCAGTTTGAGATAAAAGACGAAGGTAATCATAATATTAATGATTTGAGCGCTGCAACTCAGGCTTTAATCATGGAAAGCAGAAAATCGCCTGTTCTTTCAGGGCTTATGTCAAGCTTCACTGCAAACGATCCGCAATTAATGATAGATATAGACAGATTTAAAGCTAAACAGCTTGGTGTATCTTTACAGGACATCTACAGCACACTTCAAATATTCCTTGGTTCTATATATGTAAATGATTTTAATTATCTAAACAGAATTTATCGTGTATATGTACAGGCAGATCAACAATTTAGGGATAATCCTGACAGAATAGGTCAATTCTATGTGCGTTCTCAGAGTGGTTCCATGGTTCCTTTATCAAATCTGATTACCACAACACAAACATATACACCGCAAATTATTAACCATTACAATCTTTTCAGGTCAACTGAAATAAACGGCTCTCCAAAACCAGGCTATAGTACCGGTCAGGCTATAGCGGAAATGGAAAATATTGCTCAAAAAGTTCTGCCGCAGGGAATGTCATTTGAATGGTCAGGGACAGCTCTGGAAGAGATTGAATCAGGGTCTAAAGCCGCATTTATCTTTATTGTGAGCTTTATTTTTGTATTCCTGATTCTTACTGCCAAGTATGAAAGCTTTATGAATCCTGTTATTATCCTAATGGCAGTGCCTATGGCACTTTTTGGAGCTTTTCTGGCTCAGTTTTTACGTGGTTTTCAAAACGATGTATTTTGTCAGATTGCTTTTGTAATGCTTATTGGTCTTGCGAGCAAGAATGCGATATTAATTGTTGAATTTGCAAATCAATTGCGTGAGCAGGGATTATCAATTGTTGATGCAGTAAAACAAGCGGCTGCAATTCGTTTTCGTCCTATTATAATGACATCTCTGGCTTTTATTCTTGCTATATTGCCTTTGGTAACCGCAACAGGAGCAGGAGCTGCCGCGCGTAATTCCATGGGAACAGCAGTATTTGGAGGAATGATTGTATCCACTATATTAAACCTGTTAGTAGTTCCGGTGCTATATATTTTGATTATGTCACTCAGGGAACGCGCTACAGGTCGTAAAGACAACATGGGAGGAAAATAAAATGAAAAAACATGAGATAAAGATAAAGATACTGACACTGTTTTTAGCAATAAACTTTTTAGCGCCATCCCATATTGTTTTTAGCGCTGAATTAAATAATAAAAATATTAAACCCGCTTCAAAACAACTAAAAGTTAGTGTGTCTGATTATAGAATAGATTACATAAATATAGACTGGTGGGATAAATTTCAGGATCCTGTTTTAAAAGAATATATTTTAAAAGCCGTAAATGAAAATTACGATTTAAAAATCGCAACATTTAAAGTTTTAGAAACTCAGGAAATGGTTAGGGAATCTCTGGGAAAAGAATTTCCATTAATGGATATTGGCGGTGATTTTGCCAGAAAAAAAACATCAGGAAATATTGGTTTGCCATCTTATTCTCAAAATACATATTTATTTCCTCTTAATGTAAATTATGAACTTGATCTTTGGCGTAAAAACAGAGAAAGAACAATACAAAAGGGCAAAGAACTTGAAGCGGTAAAATATGATGAAAAAGCGTCATATATATCATTATCAACGATAGTTGCAGCCGCATACTTTAATATCATTAAAACAGATAAACAGATTCTTCTGCAAAAAGAGATTATTTCTTTAAGAGAAGAAATTTTAAAACTATCCAAAATAAATTATGACTATGGCTTATATCAGACAAGCGATGTTATATCGGAGGAAAAAGCATTAACAGAAGCTCAATCAGCGTTAAACGATCTTGAAAAACAGCAGAGCATATTTTTAAATCAGCTTTCGGTTCTTACGGGTCAGTATTCTGATAATTCTTCAAAGTTAAAGAGAGCTTCGATTGATGAAATAGATTTAATTAATGATTTACCCGCTAATATTAAAGCTGAAGTTGTTAAAAATCGTCCTGATATATTAAAGGCAGAAGCAGAACTTCAAAAATCAAGAATAGATGTAAGTCTTGCAAGAAAAGACTTTTTTCCTGATTTGTCTATTACAGGACAATTTGGATTTAATGCAAATTCTCTGTCAAAAGCATTTAACTGGGAGAGTTATGTAGCCTCTGTCGGAGTAGGAATTATTCAGAATATATTCTCCGGCGGGCAGAGAAAAGCCAGATTAAAAGCTAAAAAATATCACTATGAGCAAATGCTTGGAAATTATCAAAAAACAATTCTCACATCATTTCAGGAAGTTAATGACAGCCTGACAGCGCTAAAATTTGATATTCAAAAAAATAACAATAATATAGCTCGTATTAAATCTGAAAAAGATAACCTGAACATCATAAATATGAAATATGAAAAAGGAGCGCTTTCTTACCTTGATACTCTCCAATATAAAGAAAGAATGCTTTCTTTGGAAAAAGAGCAGGTTCAAAGCAAAACAGACTGTCTTATTGATTCATTAAGCCTCTATAAGACTATTGGCGGCAAGATATAATGTGATTATTCCGGATCTTCTGCTTTTACATAAATTTTTATTCTGAAAAAGCTTGCTCTATTTTTTTAATAAATGTGCTAACTAAAGCATACTGCTTATCCGGGAACAGAATAGGAGTTTTAATAATGGATTTTAAAAAAAGTTCAAGCTCATGCGCCGTATCACTTAATGCTAAAAAACCAAACATAGCGCTAGAACCCGCTAAACTATGCACCAATTGATATAATTCTTTTATTAAAGTTTCATCATTCCAATTATTCTTTAATAATTCTTTTTCAATAATCTTAATTCTTAAAATTCTACTTGGTATTTTATCAGCATAACTTTTACGCAAAAGATTAAATTGTTCTTGAAATTCTTCATTCATTAGGTATATAAAATTCTTTCCATATATCATTAATATTCATTGGAAGGACTAAAGGATCAAAAGGTTTTGTAATTATATGCAAAACCCCAAGTTCTTTATATTGTTCAATTTCATGTAACTGAGCTTTGGCAGTCATAAATATTACAGGAATATCAGCAGTCTTTGGTATTTTACGCAATGCTTTTAATGTGGCAATTCCATCCATATCCGGCATCATAACATCAAGCAGGATTAAATCAGGATTAAATTCAGGCGCTATTTTTAATGCTTCGCTACCAGAAGAACAAATTTTTACATTAAATCCGCCTATATTTTCTAAAGCAATCCGTACAATAGTTTGGATATCAATTTCATCATCAACGTATAAAATGCGGGTTAACGGAACCAATTTATTTTCTCTCCTTTTTTTAAACACACAAATTGTTAGACTCAATTAAACGCTTAACAGTATTTAATAATTTTTCATTAGTAGTAGTGGATTTAAGTAATACAGCATTAACTTTGCTTGCAATTTTTTCATCTACCTCATAAGCAGAGAAAATTATTACGGGAATATTATTATCATTTAACAAAGGCAATAAATCAAGACCATTGCCATCAGATAATTCAAGGTCAAGTATAACAAGATCAAAATTCTCTTCTTTTAACTTGTTTTTAGCTTCATCAATACTCTTGGCAGCAAAAATATCTGCTGTATTTTTTAAAATAGATGCGGCTATATATAAAACATCAGGATTATCATCAATATGCAAAATATGTAATCTGTTTTTTGCAGCGCCGGAAGCAGCTATTTTAACAGCTGATAATAGTCTGTTTTGATCAATAGGCTTGTTTATCCAGTCAATAACAGCTATGCTTCCATTTAATTTTTCCTGGCTTTCTTCTGCTATTATCGAGACAACAATAATAGGAATATTTTTTGTTTTTTCATTCTCGCGTAATTCTTGCAATAATGAAATGCCATCCTGATCCGGCAAAATTATATCTAATATAACTACACTATAATTATTTTGAAGTAATGCTTCTTTTGCCTGCTCGGCATTATAAACAATGTTTGAACGAAACCCGCCTTCTTTAAGTATAAAACTGATTAAAAAAGCTATATCTTTATCATCTTCACAAATTAAGACTATTTGGTCTTCATCATCAGAATATTGATTAATAATTTTTTGTTCTTGCCACTCAGGCAAATCAAAATAAAAAGTTGCGCTTTTTCCAATTTCTGTTTCAAACCATATATTTCCGTTCAATTTTGTAATAATGGCTTTGCATATACTTAATCCCAAACCAGTACCACCTTTTTTGCGAGAATCAGAAGAATCTGCCTGTTCAAATTTTTCAAAAATTTTATTTTGAAATTTTTTGGGTATACCTTTACCATGATCTGTAATTTTAAAGCATATTAATTCATTATTCTTTAAAATTGAAATTTCAACAATATCATTAGGAGGTGAAAACTTTATCGCATTTGAAAGTAAATTAGTGATAACCTGTATAAGCCTGTTTTTATCAGCCAGGACTTTAGCTGTTGTTAAATCATTTTTTAGCTCCAGCTTAACATTGAATTGTTGGGCATATGGTTTATTTGCTTCTATTGTTTGCTTTACAATATTTATAAGTTCAACCTGTTCGAGCTTAAATTCCATTTTGCCGGCTGCAATTTTTTCAATATCCAAAATATCATTAATTAAATTTACTAAACGTATACTATTGCTATGAGCTATATCTACCAGCTCTTTTATAGGCGGAGACATTTCTCCTATTGTATTGCTTGAAATAAGCCCCAAAGCTCCACGTATTGAAGTAAGAGGTGTCCTGAGTTCATGACTTACCATAGAAACAAATTCATCCTTTAGATGTTCTACTTCTTTACGCTGAGTAATATTACGTATTATCAGAGTAAAGAAAAGCTGATTCCCCAAATCTATTTCATTTATCCCGAGTTCTATGGGGAAAGTTGCGCCATTCTTCTGAACTCCTGTAAGCTCAAATTTACCGTCAATAATCTTGGGAAGAAAAAATTCCTCTTTTTCTACTATACAAGAACCGTTATTTCCGTCTTTTATAAGACATTTTTCTTTTTGATCCAAAGTTAATTGAGGAATTAATATACTGATATTTTGTCCGACAAGCTCTGTGGATATATATCCAAAAGTATTTTCTATTGCTGGATTGCAGGATTCAATCAAGCCTTTGATATTGATTGAAATTACACAATCCACCATACTGTTCAAAATTGAACTAATACGTTTTTCATTGTATCTTTCCTGTTTTAAAATAGAATATACACTAATAAATAAACCTATAAGAACAAAAATATAAGATAATGTTTTAAAAACATGAGACATATTAAACATTGAGTCAAACAATTTGTTAGAGAAGGTCATATAAAAAGTATGTCCCGTAAAATTAATAATTAAAGCAAGTATCAGCCAATGATCAAAACAGCTTTCTTTCCAGTATCCTTTGTACAGATAACCTACAAGAGCTAAGAAGAAAAAAATTGAAGGAACAAATATTTCTATCCTGGAAAAAATAAATGTGGAATGATACCCTGGAGGCAATGGTATTGACGCAATGTATTGAAGATTTAAGAGTATAAATATAATAACCAGCGCATAAATAATATTTGGATTAATTTTGTTTTTTAATTGTTTTTTAAATTTCCAGGTTATCAGGCTCATACAAAGAAATATAGATAAAAATATACAGGAAATACAGTGCCAGGCAATAATATTTGAGGGACCCGAAGGAAACAAATAGATAAAAGGCTGTGTTGCGATAATAGACATAAAAATATCCAGAATAGCGGAACCTAAAAAACCGCAACCAATAAACAAGGTTGTGTTGCTTCTTTTACTGTAATAATGCACAAGCGCTAAAATGCCAACAAATAATGCTACAAAAGAAGATATTATATCAATAACAATATGGAAATAACTATCTTCCTGCCAGGAAAAATCTTTATTTAAAAAAAAACGAACCACTAAAAGAGTGATAAAAAGTAATATATAACTGATTATTTTTTTTTGTATTTTAATATTATTGCACATAACGACCAGCTAAATTTAAAAACTTAAGTAATGAACAATAAATTTTCACCTTTAAAAAAAGAATTTGATGTAGGGGCTATGCCCTACCCTAATCTAGTTCCCCTCCCTCGAGGGAAGGGTAAGGGGTGGGTGTATAAAATTTATTGTTACCCACTTAATATAAAGTTAAACTATTATACCTGAATTTAATATTAAAAATTGTAAATTTTTTAATCTGTATTTAGCAATTATTTATTAGTAGGATACTTTATATATACATATACGGATAGTTTCCTGAACTCACTTCCTAACCTTCCCTTTTTAATGAAAGATTTGCCCTGAAATATGGGCAATTTTTATTTGTTTTTTAAGTTTAGCATTAGCAAATTTTTTATTATGAGGCTAATATTTTTGCCTTAATACTTTGAAAATATGCATCAATGGCTTTTGCTGTATTTTTTCCTGCTCCCATAGCATTAATTGCGCTAGATTCGCCTATTGGAGCTACATCACCTCCGGCATACACGCCAGGAATAGAAGTTAATCCTGTTTCCTGATCTATTATAATATAGCCTCTTGAATTAATAGCCAAATTCACACCTTCTTCCAAAGCCGATCTTTGAATAATTGGATTTGGATTAGTGCCAAGAGCAACAATAACAGTATCTACTTCTATATCAATAATTTTATTTTCAATAGGAACAGGCTTTCTCCTGCCACTTTCATCAGACTCTCCGAGTTCCATTGATTGAAGCTTTATACAAAAAACATAACTATCTTTTCCCATAATTTCAACAGGAGAATGAAGCAGCAAAAATTTTATTCCTTCTTCTTTGGCATGTTGAATTTCTGCTTTTCTTGCGGGAAGTTCCTCTTCAGACCTTCTATAAATAATTGTCACTTCTTCAAACCCAATTCTTTTTGCTGTTCTTGCAGCATCCATAGCTGTATTTCCACCTCCGATAACAGCAACTTTCTTGCCAAATCTTATAGGCGTAGGATATTCAGGTCTATTTGCTCTCATCAGGTTAATTCTCGTTAAAAATTCATTGGCAGAATAAACACCATTAAAATTTTCGCCTTTTATATTAAGCATTTTAGGAAGTCCTGCTCCACTGCAAATAAATGCGGCATTAAAACCATCATCAAATAAATCGTTTATGGTTAAAGATTTTCCTATGACAACATTTGGTTTAAATTCGACTCCTATTTGTTTTAAACTTTCGATTTCTCTATCAAGAGCAGTTCTAGGCAGCCTAAATTCAGGAATGCCATATCTTAATACTCCCCCAAGAGCATGGAGAGCTTCAAATACAGTTACTTTATAACCTAACCTTGCTAAATCAGCCGCTGCTGTTATGCCGGCGCAACCGGAACCAATTATTGCAACCTTTTGATTAACAGAAGTAATTTTTATAGGTTCAATTTCAGTATTATCTCCCACATATCTTTCAAGGGCGCCAATAGCTATAGATTCACCTTTAATACCCAAAGAACAACTGCCTTCACACTGTCTTTCCTGAGGACATACTCTGCCGCAAACAGATGGAAGCAAATTTGTTTTTCTGATTATTTTTCCTGCCGCATTTAAATTTTCTGCTGCAATTTCCTGAATAAATCCTGGAATATCTACATTTACAGGACAACCAAGCACACAATTAGGTTTTTTACAATTAAGACAACGTTTAGCTTCTTTTAAAGCCTGTTCATTATTAAAAGTCTTTTCAACCTCTTCAAAATTTTTATTTCTGTACTCTGCATCCAGCGTATAAGGAATTTGTCTTTTAAAATTTTCTTTAAACATTTGTTTTTAGTTCCTGAAATATCTTTAATATACTTTAACAGCTTGCTTTATAGCTCTTAAATAAATTATAATACAAAGATATAAATTTACATTAAAAAAAAATTTTTTAATGCGCAGCAGCATTATCTGAAGTTTTATTTGATAATACAGCTTTTTTAAAAATAAAAGCTGTAGGAACTAAAATTAAACATATTAATCCATATAATTTAAAAATATCTATAAATGACTGTAATGTGGCATTTTTAACGAGCATGCCATAAATTATGGCTTGTGCTTTATGAGTTGCCGTAACCATATCCATATTCATGGATAAAAAATGTTTTGCCATATCTAATTTTTGTTGAAAAAATAAATTACCCGGATTTAAATGTGATGCTAGATATGTTTGATGAATTTGAGTATTACGGGATAATAACATTCCAACGATTGAAACTCCGATTCCTCCTCCAATACTGCGCATCAGACCAAATATACCTGTAGCATTAGTAATTTGTTTATTTTTAAGAGTGCCAAAAGTGGCGGTCGTAAGCGGAATAAAAATAAATCCAAGGGCAAATCCGCTTAAAACATTTGGCAGAATAATATTGTCCATAGATATAGAAAGATTAATATTACCCAGCATATAATTAGAAATTCCCAGTAATACAAATCCAAATGCTATTTGAATTCTGGTATCAATTTTATTAGACAAAAAACCTGCAAGTAAAATTGTAAAAAATGAGCCTATTCCTCTTGGAGTAATAGCTATTCCGCTTTGCACAGCAGGATATTTCATTAAATTTTGAAGAAATAATGGCAGCATCGCAAGAGTGCCATACAAAACAGCTCCTACAAAAGTAGATAAAACGGTTCCTATAGCAAAATTACGGTCAGTAAAAACTTTTAAATCAATTATAGAATCTTTAAAAGATATTTCCCAAATTATAAAAAATATCATAGCGGAAACTGAAATTATCGCTAACCAACAAATCCAGCTGGATTCAAACCAATCGGCTCTCTGTCCTTTATCAAGAATGATCTGTAATGTTACCAACCAGATTATAAGGGCTAAAAATCCAATATAATCAATGCTTTTAGGAATGCTTTTTCTTGCGTAGGGAGGATCTTCTATAAACATTTCAGATAAAATTATTGATAAAATTCCAACAGGAACATTTATATAAAAAATCCAGTGCCAGGAATAATTGTCTGTTATCCATCCACCCAATGTTGGTCCTATAATTGGAGCTACGATTATACCTAAACCAAAAATAGACATAGCAACACCGCGTTTTTCATGAGGAAAACTTTCGAGTAAAACAGCTTGTGATATAGGCATAAGCGCGCCGCCTCCCAACCCTTGAAGAATACGCGCAAATATCATCATGCCAAGACTTGTTGAAATACCGCAAAGAGCTGACGCAAAAGTAAAAATAACAATACAAATAATTAAAAATCTTTTTCTTCCAAAAAAACTGCTAAACCATGCCGTAGAAGGCAAAACAATTCCATTTGCCACCAAATAACTGGTTAATACCCAAATAACCTCATCAGAACTTGATGAAAAACTTCCTGCCATCTGAAGCAATGCAACGTTTGCAACAGAAGTATCAAGCACTACCATAAATGTAGCAAGCATAACTCCGGTAGCAATAAGCCATGGATTTACACTTGGCTGCCATTCTTTTTCGTTCATTTAATTTTTACCTCTGGAATTACAGACATGCCAGGAACTATAGTATATTTAGACTCGATTTTTTCATCAAAAACTATTTTTACAGGAATGCGCTGCACTACTTTTACAAAACTTCCAAGACCGTTTTCAGGTGGAAAAAGGCTTGTTTTTGAACCTGTGCTTGATTGAATGCTATTCACATGTCCTTTAAATATTTTATTAGGATATGTATCTATTTTTATATTTACCGGTTGATTTATTTTTATATTTTTAAGCTGAGTTTCTTTAAAATTAGCAATAATCCAGACTTTTTCAGGAATTATAGACATTAAAGGTTGCCCTATTTGAACATAAGTTCCTTCTTCAACTGATTTACTAATAACAGAGCCGGATTGCGGAGCATAAATTTTAGCGTAAGACAATTCTAATTCTGTTAGGTTAACAGAGGCTCTTAATTGTTTAATTTCTGCATTAACGGCTTTACGTTGTGAATCACTTATTGAAACCAGCTGAGGAATCGTATTTACGCTTTTAAATTTTGCCATAGCCTGATTAAAATATTTAACGGCAATATCTTTATTAGCATAAGCAGATTGAATAGCAGCTTTAGCAGCAGATGCTTTTTCTAAACCTGAATTTAATTTAGCATTAACTGCTTTATAATTTGTAAAAATTCTGTCTAAATCCTGTTTTGATACAAAATCTTGTTTATAAAGCTTTTGATATCTGCTTAAATCTGATTTAGCAAGGTCTAATTCTGTTTTAACAGCCTCAATCTCTGCCTCAATTTGCGCTAAATTTGCTTTATTTTGGGCTATTTGTTTATCAGCGACTTGAATCCCTGATTTAGCCGCTTCTATTCCTGAATGCGCCTGTTCTAAATTAGCTCCGGAAACAACAGAAGTTAAATTCACATTTATACTTGCACTTTTTAATTTTTCCAATGTTTCCTGCGGTTTTGCCGCAGTCTGTTCATATTTTGCTTTATAATCCCGCGAATCAATTTCAGCTAATAAATAGCCTTTATTAACTTTTTGATTATCATCCACATAAATTTTCAGAACACTTCCCGGAATTTTAGAGCTTATACTGACTATATGACCTTCTATAAAAGCGTCATTGGTTGAAACATATTTTATTGCGTGAATATAATATTTTAATCCCAGTATAATTCCGATTATAACAAATATAACGGGTATTATTACTCTTTTTCTTTTATATTTAGGTTTTCTTTTATATTCTTTATTTTCTTGAACTTCCTCAACTTCTTCAATTTTTAATTCTTCTGTCATTTTTTAATCCTAAAAATATATTCTATCTCTGTAAAAATAATGCTATTATGCTAACAATTATTATAATAAGTAATAAATAATAAATTTTCACCTATTTTAAAACCATAAGGACTATTCATAATGAATAAATTTATTAAAGCCCTTGAATATTTAGTCAGTGTTAATTATACAAATACTTATATGCCTCAAAATACTTCATCTAATACAATTAATACAATTCATGATAATGAAAATTTTTCAAGCGTATTTGCTCAACTATCTAAAAATATTGATAATGCCTCAATAAACAAAAATAATAATTTATATGGGTACAATTCACCAAATATAGATACTATTGTTCAAAAAATTAAAGAAAATGATAATAATAATTTAGATATTGATACTCAAATTAAAGAATATTTATTAGAAAATTATGGCGGCAATAAAGAAGCGGTTATTATGAATTTTTCAGGCGTTCAAAATTTGCCTGCGCAAATGACAACTATGCAGGATCAAATTTTTAATCAAATAATTTCTAAAATATCAATTCAAGTTAGAAAAGATATCTATCTTAACAATAACGGAAGTTTGACACCTTAAAAACACCAAAATCGTCCATAGCAAGGAATTAGACGATTTTTTAGAAACGTAGGGGCGATGTTTTGCTTCCCTATCTATAAATTGTTTTTGCAGGTACTGCTGCTTTTACTGCCTTGAA
>JAZDPZ010000063.1:0-17623 GCA_043797105.1 bacterium
GACGTAACGCTATGTTTTTGTAAAAAATTTTTCTTCCAAGAAAAATCAAAACGAAGCCATGCGGTTTTCAGCCTCGTTTTTTATATAATTCTTTCAAATATTGTCTATTTTTTGAACTTTTGCTATCAAAGTTCCGTTAAATCCATATAGCGTTCATTCTTTTCAATAATCGAGTTCATAGCTTCTTTTGCAGGTCCTCCCGGAATATTTCGCCTATTAACACATTCTTCCAGGGAAATAGCCTTATAAATCGACTCATCAAAAACAGGAGAAAAATTTTTATACTCTTCCAAACTCATTTTTTCCAGATCAGTTTCATTGTTAATACAGTAAAGCACCAGCTTTCCGATTATTTCATGAGCATCTCTAAAGGGTAATCCTTTTTTAACAAGATAATCTGCGGCGTCAGTGGCATTGATAAATCCCTTTTTTGAAGCTTCATACATATTTTTTTTCTTGATTTTCATTGTATTTATCATAGAAGTAAATACGGGTAAACACATTTTAACTGTGTCAACAGCATCAAAAACTGATTCTTTATCTTCCTGCATGTCTTTATTATAAGCAAGAGGAAGTGATTTCATTGTAGTAAGAAGGGCTATTAAATCACCATATACTCTACCTGTTTTTCCTCGAACCAACTCAGCTACATCAGGATTTTTCTTTTGAGGCATAATGCTGCTTCCAGTACTATAGGCATCATCAATTTCTACAAAATTAAATTCATTTGAACTCCACAAAATGATTTCTTCGCAAAAACGGCTTAAATGCATCATTAAAATAGCTAAATTACTTAGTAATTCTATGCAAAAGTCACGATCAGAAACACCATCCAGGCTGTTATACGTAATATCAGAAAATCCCAGCTCTTCTGCCACGGCATGTCTATCCAAAGGATAAGTAGTGCCTGCTAAAGCTCCTGAACCCAATGGCAAAACATTAGTACGGTCATAAGTATTTTTTAAACGGTCTCTATCTCTTTTAAACATTTCAAAATAAGCTGTTAAATGATGAGCAAAAGTAATTGGCTGCGCTTTTTGCAAATGAGTGTATCCGGGTAATATGGTTTCTGTATGTTTTTTAGATAAATCTAACAGGACTTTTTGCAAAAGATGAATCATTTGTTGGATATTTGTGATTTCTTCTTTTAAATACATTCTCATATCCAATGCTACCTGGTCATTCCGGCTTCGTCCGGTGTGGAGTTTTTTGCCAGTAGCGCCTATTCTGGAAATAAGAATTTTTTCAATATTCATATGAATATCTTCTGATTTTATGTCAAATTCAACTTTTCCTGCTTCTATATCCAGCAAAATTTCTTCTAAAGTCTTTTTAATAAGATCAGCATCATCCTGAGAAATAATGCCCTGAATGCCCAGCATTTTTACATGAGCTAGACTTCCTTGTATATCCTGTTTATAAAGCCTTTTATCAAAGGAAATAGACGAATTAAAATCATCTACCATTGGATCTGTTGATTTCGTAAAACGACCATCCCAAAGTTTCATAATTTTTATACCTTTTTTGATGCGTTCATAAGCGCGCGGACTTTCAGCGGCAAACCAAAAAGATTTATAAATCCTTCAGCATCATAATGATTGTAAAGCTCGCCGGTTGTAAAACTGGCAAGACTTTCATTATATAAAGAATAAGGAGAAGTTACTCCGGCAGAAATAATATTGCCTTTATAAAGTTTTAATTTTACTGTACCGGTTACGGTTTGTTGGGTGGAATCCACAAAAGCCGATAATGCTTCTCTAAGAGGAGTAAACCATTCTCCGCTGTAAACCAGCTCAGCAAACTTAATGCCAAGCATTTGTTTAAAAGCAAAAGTTTGTTTATCCAGGCATATATGCTCTAATTCTTCATGCGCATAGTATAAAATCGCTCCTCCTGGCGTTTCATATACTCCTCTTGATTTCATGCCTACCACACGATTTTCCAGAAGGTCTACAATTCCTATACCGTTTTCTCCGCCTGTTTTATTTAATTTATAAATAATTTCTGAGGGGCTTAAACTTTCTTTGTTTAATTTTACAGGAATGCCTTTTTTAAATTCAATTTCAACATAGACTGGTTTATCAGGAGCTTTTTCAGGAGTTACAGACATTTGAAGAAATTTGTCATAATCAGGCTCATTTGCGGGATTTTCCAGCTCCAACCCTTCATGGCTAAGATGCCAAAGATTACGATCCCTGCTGTAACTGTCTTCTTTTTTCATAGGAACCTGAATGCCTCTTTTTTCAAGGTACTCGATTTCATCTTCTCTGGATTTAAGATTCCAGATTCTCCATGGAGCAATTATCTTAAGATTTGGAGCTAAAGCCTTGACTGTTAACTCAAATCGAACCTGATCATTTCCTTTTCCGGTAGCGCCATGACAAATTGCTTCGGCATTTTCCAGAAGAGCAACTTCTACAAGTTCTTTTGCAATCAAAGGTCTTGCCATAGATGTGCCCAGTAAATATTTTCCTTCATAGACGGCTCCGGCTTTCAAAGTAGGATATATATACTCTGTTACAAATTCATCTTCCACATTTTTTATATATAATTTGCTTGCGCCTGTAGAAAGCGCTCTTTCTTCAAGTCCTTCGAGTTCCTGCCCCTGTCCGAGATTTACACAAACAGCAATAACTTCATAATCATAATTTTCCTTTAACCATGGAATAATTACAGTTGTATCCAAACCGCCTGAATATGCTAAAACAACTTTTTTCTTCATAAAAAGCTCCTGTTTTTAAATTTAAATATCTGAAATAATTTTTTCATGACAAGCCGTAAATTTCAATTAAAAATCCTGATATTTTTGAGAATCTTTGGAAATTCCCATGCTAAAAATAGCAAAATCATATTTAACAGGGTCTTTAGCATCAAATTTTTTGAGATTTTCAGTTATTTCCTCTGCTGTTTTCCAGTCATTAGTTTTTCTTGCTGTAAGTTTCAGCGTTCTTGACTGCTTTGCAACATGGACATCAAGGGGAATTATCAGTTTATCCGCAGGTATTTCTTTCCATAAATCAAGATCAACAGGTCCTTGTCTTACCATCCATCTTAAAAATAAATTCAAGCGTTTACAGGCGCTGCCTTTTTGAGGATTTGGAATTAAATAATAAATACCTTTTAAATCTGTTTCTTTATCGGGAATATAACTATATAATTTATTTATAAAATTAATGAGTCCCTGTTTTATATTTTTATCATCTTTAGAAAATCCGTTTAAAAAGAGATTTTCAAGAGTTATATAGTCAGTTAAAGCTTTATTAATAATAAAAATAAGTAATGCAATATCTTTTCCCGGAGTATATCTATATAAAAAATTGCTAAATAATCCTGAATCTCTTTCCAGATCAAAGTTCATAGTGAATTTATATGGTTCATATTTAAAAATTTCGTGAATTTTTTGAATGCTTTCAATTATTTTTTCTCTTTTTCCATAAGCAAGACAAGATGAAATCAACCCTGAAATTTCCTGATCCTGCTGATTATTGAATATATGCGGAAATTTTACGGGATCATCAGGTATAAAATCAGGAGTTTCATATTTTTTAACCAGATTATCAAGAAATAAAGCCATATTTTGCATATTTTATATTCTCTGATTTTGGAAAAATTTTTTCAATAATTCCCGGCATTTTTCTTCCTGGATTCCTCCGGTAATTTTTGGAAAAAATTTTATAAAATTCGTCATATCAAGAACTGATCCTAAAGCCCCATACATAGAATCATAAGCTCCAAAAAAAATATTCGGTATGCGGCTGTACAAAATTGCCGCAGCGCACATCGGACAAGGTTCTAAAGTAACATAAATGGCAGTATTTTCTAATCTCCAGGATTCTAATTTATTTGAAGCTTCTCTAATAGCTAAAATCTCTGCATGTAAAGTTGAATCGTTTTTAAATTCTTTTTGATTATGAGCTTTTGCTATAATTTCATCATTCTTAACAATAATTGCTCCTACAGGAACATCTTTAAAAGATTTTTTAGCTTCTTCCAAAGCTATTAACATATATCGATCATGTTTTTTACATATTTTGTTCATAATACTCAACTAAAATCGATTTTTGGTTTTTTAATTTGTGTATAATTAAGAAAAATTTATCTTTTCCCAAAAATATTTTTTAAAATCAATTTGGGACTTGGATAAAAATACCAAACTCAATTAACCCAAAATAATTTACTTTTAAATAAGTTTGAACTAAAGTAAATTATTAATCAACGATTCATAAAATTATAAGAGGATAAAGTAATGGTGAGTCAAACAGTTATACGGCAGTTAGAAAATAGCGATTTTCAATTAAATGAAGAACAAAATGATATTAGGCAATGTGTTCGTGAATTTGCTGAAACTATTATTGCTCCAAGATCAGCTCAAATTGACGAAGAAGCAAAGTTTCCGTGGGATATTTTTAAAAAAATGGTAGATAGTGGTCTTGTTAGCTTGCCATATCCTGAAAAATACGGTGGTGGCGGTGTTGATGCCGTTACTGAATGTATTCTTGTGGAAGAATTATCCAGAGTTGATTTGTCATGCGCTTTAGTATGCACTGTAAATACGCTTGGAACTTCTCCTATTATGCTTAGCGGTTCTGAAGAACAAAAAAATAAATATATTCCACTCATAGCTTCCGGTGAAAAATTATGCGCTTTTGGACTGACAGAAGCCGGAGCAGGCAGTGATTTTATGGGAATTAGGACAAAAGCTGTCAAAAAAGGCGATAAATATATCCTTAACGGATCAAAACTTTTTATAAGTCATGGTAATGTTGCCGATGTTATAACTGTCTTTGCTAAAACCGACCTGAATGCAGGTATTAGAGGTCTTAGCTGTTTTATTGTGGAGAAAGATTATCCTGGTTTTAAAGTTGGAAAAACTGAGCATAAACTTGGAATTAGAGGTTCTGAAACAGCAGAATTAATTTTTGAAGATATGGAAGTTCCCGCTGAAAATCTTTTAGGACTAGAAGGATCAGGCTGGAAAATTGCCATGAATACTCTCGACCATTCAAGACCCGGTGTTGGAGCTCAGGGAGTCGGCGTTGCTCAGGGCGCTCTTGATTATGCCATGAAATATGCGCAGGAAAGAGAACAATTTAATCAAAAAATAGGCAATTTTGAAGCTATTCAAAATATGCTTGTTGATATGACAATCAGAACAGAAGCGGCAAGATTGCTTGTATACAGATCAGCTATGGCAGTGGCAAACGATCATCGCGATAAATCAATGCATTCATCACTGGCAAAGTCTTTTGGTGGTGATACAGCTATGAAAGTAACCACAGACGCAGTTCAAATTCTTGGCGGTTATGGCTATACAAAAGAATTTCCAGTAGAAAGAATGATGCGGGACGCTAAAATTACTCAAATTTACGAAGGGACAAACCAGATTCAAAGACTTGTAATAAGCCGTCATCTTGTTAAAAATTATAAATAGTGGCTAAGCCACATTCAAAGGCTTCTAATCCTTCCAAACAAAGAAATTTAACATTAAGGTTTGTTTATGATAGCTTCACCAAACCCAAGAAAAAAATTTTTGATTATAGTTATAATCATATTTTTGTTAATAATAAGCATTACCTGGTGGTTTCTTGGCAGGATTGAGGTTAAAACTTATAAAATCGAAAAACAGGACGCAATAAAAGGCATAACTGTTACAGGCACTGTGGAATCAAGACATGATATTCAACTTGCAGCAAGCGTTACTGGTAAAATTAGAGAAATCAAATTTCATGAAGGGGATTTTGTCCAAAAAGGGCAAATATTAGCTTTTCTTGATAATAAAGAAGCTTCTGGAAATCTTATTTCAGCTAAAGGGCAGCTTGAAACTTCTCAAGCTCAACTCAAAAACCTTGAAACTGAACCTCGATACCAACAAATAGCTATTGCGCGCGCAAAAATTGAAGAAACAAAACAAAATATAGGGGTGCTGCAACAAAATCTTAAAAGGACGCAGTTGCAACTTCAGGATGCGATTTCTGAGGAAAGCAGGCTTTCAAAATTATATCAGCAGGGAGCAGTAAGCTATAGAGACTATGAAAAATCAGTTTTTGCAAAGACAGAACTGGAAGCATCAGTTAATGGAACAAAAAATCAGATTCAGGCATCAAATGCTCAACTTAATCAGACAAAACAAAATTTAGACCTGATAATCGAAGGAGTAAAAACAGAAGAAATACAAGCGGCTCAGGGACAGGTTCAGGTAGCTCAGGGAGGCATCGAATCAACATCCGGCAGACTTGATAATTATATATTAAAAGCTCCAATATCAGGCTATATTACCCAAAAAATCCTGGATAAAGGAGAGGTTGCTTCTCCAACATCGCCAATACTAAGACTTGTTAACCCAAAATCTTTATATATAAGCGCTCAGGTCGAAGAAAACGAGCTTAAAGACATAAAAACAGGTCAATCTGCTTTTATTATATTTGATGCTTATCCAGACAGGACTTTTATCAGCAAAGTTATTGAAATTTTAAGAGATGTTAATCCTATAACAGGCACTTTTGAAGCTAAATTTAATATACCTGCTGATAAAAATCTTCCTGTAATCGTTGGAATGACTTCAGATATTACTGTAGTTGTCCAGGAACTGAAAGACACAATAATTATTCCCAGCGAGTTTATTTCTACAAAAGACAAAAAACAGTTTGTATATAAAAAAACAGGCAACAGAGCAGAAAAAACTTTTGTTGAAATTATAACTTTTGATAATAACAGGACAAGGGTTTTAAAAGGGCTTAAACAGGGTGATATTATCCTCAAAGGTCTTGATAATAAAAAAATTAAGCCCAATGACAGGATAAAAATTAGTACAGAATAAAAATTATGAGATTTTATGAATTTTTTATTGCTTTAAGATACATGACTGCCAATATCAGGCAATCATTAATTATTTCAAGCGCTGTCGGTATAGGTGTTTCAATTATTATATTTATTCCTTCGATTAATTTAAGCTTTTTTAATGATTTAATTGACAAAACAGTTGCGAGTTCTCCTCATATAAGTATTACAAAAGAAATAGACACTTTTCAAAATGATATTATTATTTTAAATAAAAAGACAAAAGAAAATTTATTGTTAATAGACCAAACCCAGACCCGCAGACGAAATATTCAATCTTATAAAAGCATTTTAAAAGAAATAGTTTCTGTCAACGGCGTTGTTGCAGCAGCTCCATTTGCGAGCGGTCAGGGAATTATAGTAAGAGGCGCAGAAGAAAGAGGAATTTCTGTAAAAGGCATTATTCCTGAAAAAGAAATAAATATTACTAATATCAGAAATGACATTATAAAAGGAAGAATTGAAAATCTTGAAATAAATGACATAGTTATAGGAACCCGTCTGGCAGAAAAATTAAACGTTAATCTTGGAGACAGAGTTACTGTAACCGGTCCGAGAGGTGTTTCAAAAAACTTTAAGATTGTCGGTATTTTTTCAACAGGTTTGCGCGGATCCGATGAAGGACAGGTATATGTAAATCTCAAATCAGCTCAGCAGTTGCTTGTGTTGGAAAATGAAGTTACAGGCATTGGTATCAGAGTTTCAGATATATATCAGGCTGATAAAATAGCCGTAGATCTTAAAAAAATTACAGGATTGGATGTAAATAGCTGGATGGATGATAATAAACAAATCCTTGAGCAAATAGCAAGATTTAAGATAATTATTGCTTTTATCAATTTTCTTATAATTTTTGCTGCTGCATCAAGTATAACAAGTGTATTTATCATGTTAATAGCATCAAAATCAAAAGAAATAGGCATTTTAAAATCAATGGGAGCTAAAAATCTTTCAATTATGTCTATTTTTCTTATTCAGGCTGTGATTTTAAGCGTTTTAGGTTATTTAACGGGCGTAGCTGGAGCTAAACTTCTAATTGTCTGGTATAGTTATATTTTGAGTTCCGCTACCGAAACTTTTCTTACTACTGCTATTCCTGTTCTTAAACTCAATGTTCAATACGCGCTTTTGGCTTTATTTTATTCCATGTTTACGAGTTTACTTGCAAGCATAATTCCGGCTTATCAGGCTGCCAGATTAAATCCTGTGGAGGCTATAAATGCCTGATAATTTATTAAAACTTGAAGAAATAGACAAGATTTATCCGGGAGTTCAGCCTGTAGAAGCATTGAGAAATGTTAATTTAACTATATTAAAAGGTGAATTTATAAGTATAGTGGGACCGAGCGGCTCAGGAAAAAGTACTTTGATGAATGTTTTAGGGCTTCTTGATAATCCTTCTTCAGGCAGGCTTTATTATATGGGACTTGAAACATCAAAATGGAGCGGGACTAAAAAAGCAGAATTTAGAAATAAAGAAATAGGCTTTATTTTTCAAGCGCATCTTTTGCTGCCGGAATTTACAGCTCTTGAAAATGTTCTGGTCCCGATTTATATAGGAAGAAAAGTTTCAAAAGAAAAAAAAGAATATGCAAAAGAAATTTTAAACAGAGTAGGCTTGGGAGATAAGTTTTATAGTAAGCCTTCCCAACTTTCGGGAGGACAAAATCAACGTGTTGCCATAGCAAGAGCTTTGGTAAACAAGCCTTCTGTTGTTTTTGCCGATGAACCAACAGGCGCTCTTGACCAAAAAACAAGCAATGAGATTTACAATATTTTTAGAGAAATAAACTCTGAAGTTAATATGACTTTTGTAATAGTAACCCATGAAAGAGAACTTGCTCGAAAAGCAGACAGACTTATCCAGTTGATAGACGGATTTATTGTAAGCGACGAAAAGCAAATTGCGCAGACATGATTTAACAACTCAAAATATTAATTACCAAAGCTTTCTAAAGTGCTATTTTCTTCTTTTTCTGCCATTTCAAGCATTTTATAAACCATATAGGCTCCAAGAGCAATGCCTTTAGGATCATGAGAAGTTTTATTTGCAGCTTCAATAATTGCAGCATTTATTTCAGGATTTTCCTCTTTGATATAATGTATCATTGTCTTTCTCCAGGAATTTACATCTTGGAGAATATCTTTTAATGCCATTTCCTTTATTTCTTCAGGTATAAGCGGAAGCAATTTTTTAACACCTCTTAAATTTTACTTACACATTTAGATTATATTAGAAATGATGAAAATTGGCATTTATGTAAAAAATCTTAACAATTTTTTTTTTAAAAGAGGGGTTCATTATGGATAGATACAAAAAACTGGCAACTGTCATCTAGGTTAACATTCTCTTTAAAAATTTAAGATAAATATTTCATTTATACAGTGGATGATTGTTATATTAAAAGACAATATATTTAAATATGTCCACAACAACCACCTCATGTTTAATATCACGCTATCAACAAACTTTTATTGATAGCGTGAATTTTATTTTTCTCTTATTTGTTTTATTCTAATAATTAAAGAAATTTTAAGGAGAATAAAAAAATATGCAGCCTTATCCGCAAACCCAACAAATTAAATCCAGAAAGCCTGTATTAATATTTTTAAAAGTAGTAGGACCTCCCCTGGTATTATATGTAGAAGATAGCGAGGCTACATACAAAGAAATCAGACAAATTATTTTAAATGCATCCGAGCAATCTCCAAAACTTATTGAAAAAATAGGAAAAGGACCACTAAAAAAATTATCAGTGCTTGATACGCAGATAGCCGGCGTTGCTATTCAGGAAGAAACTTATCTTCCATAATAAAACTAGATATTTTTTATTTTTTTCTGAAGTATTCGCGCTGCTATAAGAACAGGGTCAATTGTGGTTGAATATGCGGGAGTATATGATAAATCAACATCTAAAAGTTCATCTACGGTCATATTTGCTGTCAATGCCGCAGCTAAAATATTTATTCTTTTATCTGCATCTCCTTTTCCAATAATTTGCGCTCCAAGCAATTTTTTTGTCAGCTTATCTGCCATTAGTTTTATAGTAATATTTTCAACTCCGGGATAATAACCGGCTCTATCTTTGAGCGTTATAGTTGAAATTTCATAATTATATTTGTTTTCTTCTGCTTCTTTTTCACTTAAACCAGTTTTCGTGATCGCATAATTAAAAACTTTTAAGGCTAAAGTACCTAAAACGCCTTTAAATTTTGCATTTTTTCCTGTTATATTGAGCGCGGCAATTCGTCCTTGTTTATTTGAAGTAGAGCCAAGCGGTATCCAGGTTGATTTTTGTGTTATGATATTGGTTTGTTCAACACAATCGCCTGCTGCGTAAATATCTTCAATATTTGTTTGCATTCTTTCATTTACTTTTATTGCTTTTGTTTTTCCTAGCTGGATGCCTGCTGATTCTGCAAGCTCTGAATTAGGCTTTACTCCTACAGCTAAAAGCAATGTATCTGCATCTATGATTTTTCCGGAGTTTGTCTCAATTTGCTTTACTTCATTATTATCAGAAATTAATTTTTTAACCCTATCATTGGTTATTATTTTTATGGATTTTTCTTTTTCTAAATATTCCTGAACCTGAAAAGCAATGTCTTTATCAAAAGAAGACAAAATTTGCGATGACGCTTCAATTATTATGACTTCTAAACCTCTGTTATAAAAAGCTTCTGCCGCTTCAATCCCAATAAATCCCGCGCCAATTATAACTGCTTTTTTTGAGGTTAATATCTGATTTTTTATTGCAATTCCATCATCAATAGTTCTTAATATAAATACATTTTTAAAGTTGCTTCTATCTAATTTTGGTATAAAAGCGCGCGTGCCCGTTGCAATAAGAAGTTTTGTATACTCGACTTGAAATTCAGTATTATTTTCAATGTTTTTAACTATAATTTTATGTTCGTTCGGCAAAATATTTATAACTTCGTGTTTTGTGTAAATATCTATATTTTCTTCTTTAAATTTTTCAGAAGACCTTGCTAATAGCCTGTGATAATCATCTATTATATTCTCGATATAATAAGTTAAACCGCAGGCAGAATAAGAAATATAATAATTTTTGTCATACAGGGAAATTTTGAGATCAGTATCTTGTTTTCTTGCTTTTGCAGCAGCTTTTGCTCCTGCTGCTCCTCCTCCAATAATTACTAAATGCTCTTGCATAATTATTAACCTCAATTATCTTGACAACATTTCATAGCCTGTCATTACGAGCCTTCTCGTGATGACTTGGAGTTATAATAATATATTTGTTTGAAAAATTTTTAAATTCGACTTCTTGATAAAATTTATGCCATTTGTCTGAAAATTCTGAAAATCAAGAATTGTTACAGCCTAACTTGTTAAATATTGTAAATAAAAAAAATATATGATAACATTTTTATACTTAGTATAAATATTTTGTTATTAATAAAGCATCCCATATAAGAAGGGAGGTTTGTAAAGTTTGTCTGAAATTCAAGTAGGCGAAAATGAAAGCATCGAAAGTGCTCTTAAACGCTTTAAGAAAAAAATTCAAAAAGCCGGCATTTTATCTGAAATAAAACGGCGTGAAAGATATGAAAAACCTAGCGTCAAAAGAAAACGTAAAGCAGAAGCTGCTAAAAAAAGACGTGTATAATAACATGTATTGGGGGTTGTCTAAAATAAAGTAAGACAACTTTCTACATTGACACTCGGATGTCCGCCGTATCTGGCATGTATTGGGGGTTGTCTAACATAAAGTAAGACAACCCTAAAATTTTATGTGCTAATACTACCTAACTTATGTCAATGATTAAAGTTTTGAAGATAATAGACCAAGCTTGAAATTATCAGTTAAGTAGGTAACAATAAATTTATACACCCTCGCCTTACCCCTCTCTCGAGGGAGGGGAATGAGACTAGGGCAGGGCTTCACCCTAAACCAACCCCCTTTTTTTTAATTGAGATTATTTATGACCGTAAAAACAAAAATTGATGAGCTGCTTGAATTATATAATTTACCGATTCAAGACTTAATAAATATTGCAAATAAAATAACCAGAGAAAATTTTGAAAATAAAATTGAATTTTGCAGTATTATCAGCGCGAAAACAGGAAGATGCGGGGAAAACTGTAAATACTGTTCACAAAGTGTTTATTATGATACTTTTATTAGCTCTCATCCTTTAATTTCTATTGAAAAAGTCAAAAAAGCTGCCTTAAGCGCTAAAGAAAACGGAGCTACAAGATTTTGCGTTGTAACTTCAGGAAAAAATCCTTCTGCTAAAGACTTTGATGAAATTTTAAAAATGATAGAAACTGTGGCAAGTATTAAAGGACTTAATAGTTGTTGCTCTCTTGGAATTTTAGAAGAAAATCAGATTTTACAGCTTAAAAAAGCCGGATTAAAAAGATATAATCATAATTTAAATACCTGTAAATCTTATTATAACCAAATTTGTACAACACATAGTTATGAAGATAGAATCAATACTGTCAAATTAATACAATCACACGGCATAGAATCCTGTACCGGCGGAATTATCGGAATGGGAGAAACTAGAAAGCAAAGAGTCGAACTTGCTCTTGAATTGGCAGAGCTTAATCCTGTTTCTGTTCCAATAAATTTTCTCATTCCAATTAAAGGTACTCCCCTTGAAAAATATTATAATGCTATTGATGAGGATGAAATCCTTAAAACTTTAGCAATTTTTAGAATAACGCTTCCAAAAGCATTAATTAGATATGCAGGAGGCAGATCTTCAAGACTTTCTAAAAAATATCAGGAGCTGGGTATAAAAGCAGGAGTAAATGCTCTCTTGGTAGGAAATTATCTTACAACTACAGGAATATCTTTGGAAGAAGATTTAGAATTAATAAAAAATAATGAAATGGATTTGGTAAAATGCTAAATTATCTGAAAGGAACGCTTGTTTCAAAAACAGAAAACGGTCCGGCAGGCTATAACATTACTATTGAGATAAATAATATAGGATATTTAATCCATACAAACAAGAGAATTATTAATTCCCTTCCCGATATAGGTCAAACGGTTATTATATATGTTTCATTGATCCATAAAGAAGATACAATGTACTTTTGTGGTTTTAATGCAAGGGAAGATAGAGACTTATTCAATATTTTACAGAGTGTTTCAGGTATAGGAACAAAAGTAGCTTTATTATTATTGGATGAATTTAGAGCATACGATCTTGTAAGCGTAGTTATAAGAAAGGATGACAAAACTTTATCGAGGACTAAAGGCATTGGACCTAAACTGGCACAACGAATAATCCTCGAATTAAAAGACAAAATGACTAATTGGCGTGAAAAAATCGAACCAACTCAACAAAAATTTGATACAACTGAAACCAGTGAAAATTATCTGGAAGCAGAGTCTGTTTTATTATCACTTGGTTATTCAAGAAATGAAGCGATTAAAAGCTTGGAAAACGCTCTATCCTCAGCTAAAACTAAAAATGATTCTGAAGAATTACTCAGACTCGCGTTACAATGGCTTGCTATCCAGTAAACAAGCTGATGTCTATAAAAGAGATTCTAATAATACCGCATTTTTCAGAGCTTGCGCTGTATTTTTGATCCTGGCTTTATTCATATAAGTTCTTAAAGCTTCTCTAATTAGCTCACTTCTTGATCTTTGTTCGTTTATAGCAAGTTCATCAATCCAGGTTAAAAATTCTACGGGCATTGAAACCAACACTCTAGCCATAAATATTTAATTCCTCCGCATATATTTAACTAAACATACCACATAAATAAATTCTTAAATTTCGCCCCATTAGTTTAAACAACATTTATACAAATTCCAAATTGAATTTAGGTATAATTTTTTAAATATTGTTATTATATTATTTGTAGTTAATTTTAAGATTTATATTAAATAAAAAGCCCAGCTAATATATATAAAACAAGAAAATATTATAAAATTCAAAAAATAGAAAATTCTTTACATTGATTCATAATTTTAAATAAAAATTTTTGTCTATTTTGGTCGCATAGTGGGGAAAGCTATGACTTCTCTAATATTTGCAGAATTGGTTAAAAGCATAACAAGCCTATCTATACCAATTCCAAGCCCACCTGCCGGAGGATGCCCATATTCTAAAGCTGTAATATAATCTTCATCAATTTCACTACAAATTTCTTCATCTTCTTTCTTAAGTTGAATTTGTTTTTCAAAACGTCTTCTCTGATCTATAGGGTCTGTAAGTTCTGAAAATGCATTAGCTATTTCCCATCCGTTAATTCTTGTCTCAAATCTTTCTACAAGTCGTGAATCATCCCTATGGGGTTTTGCCAATGGTGAAATATCCCGTGGATAATCAATAATATGTATTGGCTGAATAAGATGAGCTTCAACTTTATCTTCAAAAACTTTTTCAAGAATTTCACCCCAAATATCATCTTTTTCAATTTCAACTCCTAAATTCCTGGCGGCTTCGGCAGCTTCTGGAGGAGAAAGCAATTGGCTAAAATCTACATCAGTATATTTTTTAATAATTCCAAGCATAGTTGCTCTTTGCCAGGGAGGAGTCAAATCAATATTTTTACCTTGATATTCAATAATTGAAGTTCCAAGAACTTTTTCAGCCACTGCGCTAATTAAATTTTCTGTTAAAACCATCATCTCGTTATAATCAACATAAGCCTGATACAACTCAAGCATTGTAAATTCAGGATTATGCTTTATAGAAATACCTTCATTTCTAAAATTTCTGTTTATCTCAAACAATTTTTCACTTAATCCGCCTACCATCAGCCTTTTTAAATAAAGTTCCGGCGCTATTCTCAAGTACATTTTAATATCAAGAACATTATGATGTGTTACAAAAGGTCTGGCAGCAGCCCCTCCTGCAAGAGTCTGCAACATAGGAGTCTCAACTTCAAGAAAACTGTGCGCTTTTAGATAATCCCTTATTTCCTGAATGATCTCACTCCTTTTATGAAAAATATGACGGATATTCTCATTCATTATAAGATCGAGATAACGTTGTCTATAACGAGTTTCAACGTCTGTCAAACCATGCCATTTTTCAGACAAAGGTAATAAAGACTTGGAAAGTATTTTATAATCCTTAATTTTTATACTAAGTTCTCCTCTAGGCGTTCTTCTTATAGTTCCGGATGCGCCTATAATATCTCCAATATCCAAAAGCTTTAAAATAGACATTTTATCTTCTGTTATATTTTCCTTATGAAAAAATAATTGAATTTTACCTGAACTGTCCATCAAATCAATAAACATACCATTATTTCGCATAGCCATAATTCTTCCGGCTACACTATAATAATCAGCAGTTTCTTCATCCTGCTTCAATTCTTTATATTTTTCCTGCAATTCCTGAGTAGAAGCTGTTCTATCAAAAGAATAAGGATAAGGGTTTATTCCTTTATCTACTAGATCATTGAGTTTTTGTATTCTAGTATTTCTTAGCATTTCAATACTGGTTTGAACATTTTTTTGAGTCAATTTGACCTCCACTTTATTACACCATCCTGTCCTAAATAAATTTTATCATCAAAATAACCAGGTTAAAAATTTTTTTCAATCTAAAGAGGTATCCTTTTTATAAAGAATACCTCTTTTATAGAATTTATTTTTTTAGATTGCGAAGACTATCTTAGAAAATTTAAAATACTGCTTATTAAACTTATTTTCTTATTATTAATATTTATTGAACTTGTATTTTGATTATCGTCTTCTTCGTCATCTTCATCATCGCTATTATCTTGATCTTCATTGTCGTCCTGATTATCTATAGAATCTGAATCTTCGTCAGTTTCTTCTAAATCCTGACTATCTTCAGATTGAACATCAGATTCAGTATCATCTTCAGTTCCCATTTCTTCGTTATCTGAATAAGTATTATCAGATTCGTCTTGTACTTCTACTTCTTCTGTTTCATCATTTACCGGCATATTGTCATTATTTATTGTATTAACAGCCGGTGTAGAAGTTGTACCATTATCATTTATATCAATCTGATATTCAACAGGAATTATATTATCAATACCTTGTACATAATCAACATAATTGGTTAAAACATCGCTTTCAAAATCATAGACTATTGTTTCCATGGTTTCAATTCCAGCAAATGCAAGCTCATTAGAGGATTGATACATTGATGTTGAAGCATTATTAATATCATCGATATTTTCCTGATTTGCGATATTTGGAGCCAATGTCTGGAGAACATCAGCCATTTGTCCGCCTGCTGTAGTTACAGCGCTTAATTTATCAAGATCCAAAGTTTCTGCTGCGCTAAAGAAATTTCTACCATAATTTGGTTGTAATTCAGGTAATGTATTAAACATTGGTACTCTTGTTGCATCAAGAATTCTTACTGACAAAGCTTCGCTGCTGCCATTATCAACACCATATTCATCAGTTATATCATTATCCAAAGTAAACTTATCTACAGCAAGTGTTGATTGTACGTGTGGAGTTTCCTGCAAGTATGCGCCTGTAAATTCAATATCAACTGCTCCGCCTGTATTGATTACCAAATTAATTGGTGTATTGGTTTCGCCGTGAGTCGCGCCTAGGTAGAGATTTCTTGCAGTAACATTGATATTAGCCGCATTGCCAACCACGATTGTTGGAACTGTAGATGTTTGAGAGGAAACTGAACCAAACAACTCGCTCAAGAGAATTAATGTAGCTGCATCATAATTTTCAAGACTGCTGCTTGAGAGTTTAATATTACTAATATTATTACTATCTCTGCTAAATAAGACCATACCGCCTTGAACTATTATTGATGGAACATGTTCACTGAGGGTTACTTCAGTGCCATTAACATCTGTAAACATATTGTCAGCCAGCAATGCTATACCTGAATTTGTTCCGGTAGTCTTGATATGACTATCTGAAGAGCTAGTATTTAATGCGGTTGCGCTTAACATAATATTATCGCCGGCATCAATATTTTGGAAGGTAATTAAACTACCGGCATCAATATCAACACTACCGCCAGCAGTAATATCATCAACTGTAACTATACCGCCAGCTTCAATATCAACATCACTACCAGCAGTCAAGTTATTAGCCGTAATATTTGATGAACTTTCCAAATTAATACTCGAAGCTGTTGAAGTTAAATCCGCAAGTGTAAGCAATGTACCTTCTATATTTATTACGCCAACTGATGTTATATCATTCAGAGTAATGATTGTACCTTCTATAATTACTGAATCACTGCCCGTAGCTGTTATATCACCAGCTGTTATTGTTCCTGAACTTGTTAATTCAACATGTGTTCCGGCTATATCTGCAAGAGTAAGCGCTGTTCCATTTATAGAAACTGTGCTTGATGAAGTTACATCATCCAGAGTAATTGCGCTTCCGTCTACATCTACAAGTCCTGTTGCTGCAATCGTTCCGGTTTCTACTGTTCCGCCATTAATGTCTACTGCTCCGGTTGAAGTTATGTTTTCTACATCTATACTTGTTGATCCGGTCAGAGTTACATCTGTTGCTGCTATGTCTTGTAAATCAACAACTGTTCCGTTTGCGGTAAATGTTGTGTCTGCTACTGCGTCTCCACTTAACGTTATTGTTCCGCCTGTCAGACTAATCGAAGTATTTGCGTCAAGTATTCCCGCTGCTATGCTTGTTGTGCCTGCTAATGCTATGCTTGAGCCTGTTGAACTTATATCTGTAAGCGTAAGTTCTGTTCCGTCTACACTTACTGCTCCGGCTGCTGTTATTGCTGACATATTTACCGTGCTTCCGTCTATATCTACAAGTCCTGTTGCGCTTATCGTTCCGGTTTCTACTGTTCCACC
>JAZDPZ010000064.1:0-7666 GCA_043797105.1 bacterium
CCATGCGGTTTTCAGCCTCGTTTTTTATATAATTCTTTCAAATATTGTCTATTTTTTGAACTTTTGCTATCAAAGTTCCGTGAAAAGTATTAAAAAATTTGCTAGTAAAATCAAATAAATTTCAATTATGTAATTCTGCCATATATATCCTCAAATCGAACAATATCGTCCTCTTCAAGATAATCTCCACTTTGGATTTCAATTATTTTAAGATTTATTTTTCCCGGATTTTCTAAAGAATGTTTTATTGTAGATGGTATATCTATGCTGTCGCCAGGATGCAAAAATATTTCTCTGTCTCCTTTGGTTACTTTTGCTAATCCTGATAATATAACCCAGTGTTCACTCCTGTGATAATGCATTTGTAAACTTAGCTTAGCTTTAGGATTAACATGAATTGTTTTTATAAGAAAGCCCTCGCCCCTTTGAAGCACGGAATAATATCCCCAGGGTCTGTAAACAGTCCTGTGAGTCATACAGGTAAGATCATTATTCTCTTTTAGTCTTTCAAATACTTTCTTTACATCCTGAGTCCTGTTTTTATCACAGACTAAAAGAGCATCTTCGGTTTCTATGACAACAATATCTTTAAGTCCGATGGTTGACACAAGCTTGGATGTGCTGTAAATTAAAGAGTTTTCACTATCAATATCAACTACATTGCCGGAAATAAAGTTATTTTTTTCGTTTCTTTCCGCTACATCATATATAGCTTCCCAGCTTCCCATATCATTCCATCCACAATCAATGGGAACTAAAACAATATTGTCTGAATGCTCCATAACAGCATAATCTATTGAAATTTCAGGCATTTTCATATAGTCGTCAAACTCAATTACAGGATCACTGTCAGCAAGTTCACAGTTTGAAAGATTCATTAAAATCTCACTGCTATGAATTTTTAATTCATTAAGCATGGTTGAAGCTTTAAACATAAAAATACCGCTGTTCCAAAAGTATGTTTTAAGCCTGCAATACTCCTGAGCAGTTATGAAATCAGGCTTTTCCTTAAATTCCTGGACTTTAAGTCCAATTTCCGCAATACTGGAAATATTTTCATCTTCTTTGGTATTTATATAACCATATCCTGTGTCAGGTTTATCGGGTTTGACTCCAAATGTAACAATAAAACCAGCCTCAGCTAATTTAACTCCCTCATTAACGGCATTAATAAATCTTTCCTGACATTTAATCAAATGATCGGAAGGAGCAACAAGTATTACGGGATCAAAACTTTCATTTATTAATTTTTTTACTATATAAAAAACAGAAAGACCAATAGCAGGCGCTGTATTTCTTCCTACAGGCTCAACAATTATTTTAAAATTATCAACCTGCTTTAAAGATTTTTTGATTTCGCTTAACTGGAGTTTTATATCTGCTGCATGCTTGATATTGGTTACTGTAAGGATGTTTAAATCAGGTATTATATTTGCCAGTCTTAAAAATGTTTCCTGAAACAGAGTATTTTCGTTTGTTAATTTTAAAAGCTGCTTTGGATACATTTCACGGCTAAGGGGCCAAAGTCTGCTGCCGCTGCCTCCGGCTAAAATTACTCCATATAAATTTGATCTTTCTTTCATTTAAAAAACCTTTCTATATAAAAAATATTATTTACTTTCAAGAATTTTATTCCATTCTCTTACTGCCTGATTTAAAGCCAATCCTGGACTTTCTTTTTTTAATAAAACCTGTTCAGTAGTGTAATCAATTATTTGAAACAAATCTTTTTGATTTTCCAAAGGCGGTATCGGCTTTAAAGCATGATTAAGCTGTTTTGCGCTTATTACACGCGCTTTATCTATAATATCAGAATTTTTTTTATCTTTGAAAAAATCTGAATTAATTGTTTCTAAAGTCGAAGGTAAAATAGGCGCTAAAACGCAAAATTTACGCTGATTTTCCGAATTTGTAAGATACAGGGCAAAATCAACCGCTTCATGAGGATATTTGCTTTTTTTAGGCACTACCAAATTCATAAGAGCAAAGTCAACTTTTTTATTATCACCTGTTATTTGCTGAGATATTTTTGTTACTTTATAAATTTGCGGCGCATTTTCCTTAATTATTCGCAGAAAATTCGCTCCAGTCAGAATAAAAGCATTTTCGCCCGAAAGATATCTTTCCAAAGATGCTCTATGTCCTTCTGTAAGAGCTTCAGGAGGAATATAATCATTATCATAGAGATCAGCCCAAAAATTCAGTATATTTACAGCTTTTTCTGTATTAAACAAAGCTCTCGTTCTTTCTTTATTAACTATAGAAATATTATATTTATTAAATATTTTGATTAATTGTCCGTCTTCTGTTAAATTCGGCATAAAAGCATATTTACCCGTTTTTTCTTTAATGATTTTTGAAAATTTTCCTAATTCTTTATATGTTTTTGGAGGTTTATTCGGGTCTAATCCTGCATTTTCAAGTATTTTAGAATTATAAACAGTTATTGACGAAGTAATATACCAGGGAATACCAAAAGTAACATTTCCTAAAGCAGAAGCATCCCAGCTTTCTTTTAAGTATTTATTATAGTCAATCTGGCTGATATACTGTTTAACGTCAATTAATGCTCCTCTTGAAGCTAAAGTTGATCCAAAGCTCGGGTTCATGTTTATCAAATCAGGAACTTTATTGCTCATTATTGATGCAAGCGCTCTTTTTTCACCTTCTGAAAAAGGCACATCTATCCATTTAATTTTAATTTCAGGATGTAATTTTTCATAATTCGTTATTATTTCATTTATATAAGGTGAAAAATCAGAAAGCTGCAATGTCCAGAATTCAATTTCTTTAATATTGCTATTGATATGTTTTGAACATCCTGCCATAGATAAAGCAATGATTAAGATAAATCCTGATAAACAAAATATTTTATGAAAAATCTGCAATTTATAATTTTCCAATGCTATCTCTCTTGTATTTTCCAAAATCCTTTCACAGTCTATCATTGCTTGGAAGGATTGGGAGTCTTATGAATGTATCTTTAGGCTCCTATATATAATATAATTATAACTTAGACAGGTTTTGAAAAAAAAATTTTTTATTTCATATTACTTAATAAAATGATTATTTTTTTAAGTTTTGTGGAATAAATTATAAAGAGTAAATAATTAAGAGGGGAATTTTGTTATGAAAAAAAATCAAAAAAAAGCATTTACACTTTTGGAATTACTTATTAGTTTAGTAATAGTGGGAATTGTATCTCTTATTACTATTCCAAATATTTTAACACAAATAAAAGTTTTTCAGGTTAAAGAAGATATTTCAAACATTGAGCAGGTATTAAAAGAAGCAAGAAGCACTTCAATTAACAAATCACGCTCAATTTACATTGATTTTTCCCAGGCAAATATACATCATGGCGCAGATGGCGGATTAGTCCAGATAAAGCAAAATGAGACGGTTCTTTCAGAATTTTATCTCAGCGATGATGTGCTTTATAATGTAACTAGAAGCACTTTAAGCAATAATAAAATGGGTTTTGACTATCGCGGACAACCAATAAAAAGCTCCGGTTCAGTTGAAGGTTTTACTGAAAATAATAATACAATAACTATAAGCTATTATAAAGATGCTGATCCTCTTGTATCCAAATCCCTCACCGTAAATCCCATTACAGGAAATATTGAGATTCAATAACATGGACTTATTCAATTAGCTCAAAATGACATTATAACTATAATTTAGCTTATCATTATTCATAAAACGTAGACAAATACTATAAAATTGCGCTATGTCATGCCGAAGCATAAAACGTGATTATAATTTTAAATTAACGATGTTCGGCATCTATCCAATGAAGTATTAATGAATAAATTCGTACGTAAGTAGGCAATAAAAAATTTTCTCGTTTTTGTCATTGCGAGCCTCAAAAGAGGCGAAGCAATCTCATAATCGTCCTTGCGATCCTTAGCTACACTGCGAAATGCGGACAGTGCCGCCTGCTTCGCGCTCAGGATGACAAAATTAAGCTCAGGATTATGATGGGTGAAAATTTATTGTTCATTACTTAGGACAGATCCCGAACATCCATGATACTTAAATATCAGCCCTGCTTAACGCTTCGGGATGACAGCGTCTAATTTTTGACAATTTGCCACGCTAAAAATTAATTGCAGCAAGGTTTCACAAAATTATCAGCAGAACCGAATTTTTTATTAAAATTGTAACAAAATGTTGCAATTTATTATATATTTTAAAAATTTAAGTCAATTTTAAAATGTATAATCGTTTATATTAAATAATGGGATAGTTAGAAAAAATTTTATTGGTTGTAGGGTTTGGGAAGATGTATCAAGTATCACAACAACAAATACCCGGAAGAACTGGAGCAGGCGCTGTAGAAATCAATATCTACAATCCTACTGCCAATGCAAATCCTGTTTATAATTCAGCGTATCAAAATCCTTATTTTCAACAAAATCAGACTTTACAACAGCAAAATCAGACTTTACAGCAACAGCTTCAAACTTTACAGAATAATGCTCAGCAACCTAATAAACAACAGCCGGAAGAAAAAGATAAATCATCAAAATCTAAACCTAAAAGCAATTATATGCCTTTAACAGATGATTATATAAGATCATTAGAAAATTATCTGAATAATCAAAATGCTGATGTAAGACTGGAAGGTATAAAAGAAGTTTTAAAGAGATTTAAAGAAGATCCGGAAAGGAAAAACGATAAAGCTTTAACAAATCTGCTAAATAAAGCCCTTCAGGATCCGACTCAAGCTGTCAGACTTATAGCTCTCACAACCCTTCAAGCTGATTATGCCGATGGAGATAATCTTACTTATGCAATATTGCAAAAAATGCAAAGATTAAAATCAGCTTATAATCAGGATTCTGTAACAGCAGCAAAAATATTGCTCAAAAAAGCAGGGCAAAACCTTAATATTCAAAATTCATCTAACAATGCAAGAATATCTGCTAATCAAACATCTGTTGGCAATAACTTAAATTTACTGGCAAAATAGGAGAATTAAATGAATATTTCTGATTCATCAAAAGTCATAGGGATGCTTTCATTGGGGTTATATACACTGCATAGTATAACTAGAGGAGTACGCATGGGCAATAGAAGAACTAAAAGACAAATGGGACAGTTTCTTACTGATACTTTTGTAATGCATCAATTTGCTCCAAAAGAAAATATTTTAATTGAAAAAGTAAAAAAAGCCTGGAATAATTATATATTTGATGAAAACATGCTTACTTATTTCGCTAAAATCGTAAATGTGCTTAGCTCATGTGTAAAAGAAACCGTTAAAAATACTGTGCCGTTTGCTCTTGCTCTTGGAGCAGCTTTTGTTAATCAACCTCTTGTATCTGGAATTTGCGCTTCAATATTGCTGGTGCTGGGTGGAAAAGTTTTATTAAAAGATGTTCTTGGATTTAATAAGTCAAAAGATATTAAATTCAGATAATTTTTATTATTGGACAAAAATTAGAGAATAAAAACGCATATATTTGTATGATTCCTATATTAATCATTAATAATGGATTGTTTTTGACTTTCTTTGTCTATAACAGGTGTATTTCCCCAAGAATAAACAACACCTTTATTACTTACCTGATATTCTTCTTTTATTTTATTACCATTTTCATCATTCAAAATTAATTCAACCCCAATCCCTAAAGGATTTTCTTCTTTATCAAGCGATTTAACAATATTTATTTCAATAATATCTTTTATTTTATCAGGATCTTTTATTCCGAATCTTTTTTCCAATACAATTTCTACGGCTAATTTTTTATTTAAGTTTTTCATTTATATTTTTACTTTCTTATATCTAAAGTATTTTAATTTCTAACTTAACTATAACTGATTCTTTAAAAAATAGCAAAAATATTCTGAATTTTTAATTATTATTAAATTATATATTTTGTAAGCCTTTACAAATTCAGTTAAATGTTGAACAATTAAACAAAGAGTAAAAAATAAAAGAGGAGGATGTTAATTTTGAAAATTACTAAATCTATTTCTTTAACTATATTAATTTCGATAATGGGAATCCAGCTTTCAGCTATTCAGCCAATTTTAGCTCAAAGCTACAAGGTTTTGCCGCCAATAATCGACCAAAATGAAAAATCTATCGGATCAGATATTAATAATTCGGCTAATATGCCTAATTTATATACTAATAATTCACCTTTAAGAGGATCAGTTTCAACTTTTCCTGTAGGAACAACTTTTCAAGTAATTACTAATTCCTCTGTTAATTCTATGTCAAACCAAGTCGGAGAATTTATTACAGCTACTTTAGCCGAACCCATAACTTTGAATGGAAATATAGTTATTCCTAATGGGAGTGATGTTATTGGACAGATTACATACGTGGAAAAATCTGGGAGAATTGGTAAAAATGCTGTTATAGATATAAAATTTACTAATATTAAGCTTCCATACGGACAAAAAATTCCTATGTCAGGCAAAATTGTAACTGTTGATAATACCGGAATTTTAAAAGGCGGCTCTATTAAAAAACAAATTGCAAAGACTGTTGGAACAGGCGTAGTTAGTACTGCCGGAGGAACTCTTACCGGATTGAGTCTGGGAGGTATAATTGGAAATGCCGGAGGCGGAGCTTTATTAGGAACAACAGCCGGAGGATTATTTGGTTTAGGATATATTTTTGCAAGAAAAGGCAAGGAAGTTATATTGCCAAGCAATAGCAAATTAAATATTATATTGGAACAACCGCTTACTGTTGGCAGATAAAAAATAAAGTTAAAATTCAGTCGATTTTTTTTATTTTTGTTGGAATTATTAAAACAGGGCATATTGCAAAATCAAGAACCCTTTTGCTAACACTGCCCAGAATCAAATCAGAAATACCTTCCCTGCCATGTGATCCCATAATTATTAAATCTTTTTTGTGTTCACTAATATAATTTAAAATTATTTCTGCGGCATCACCCTCCAACGAAAAAGCTGATTTTATAGAAATATTATTCTCCTGCAGAATTTTTTTTGATTCATCAAGAATTTTATTAGCAGATTCTTTTTGTTTTATTAATAAATTTTCAAGCCATTTACTATCCATAGTAATTTCAACGGGTAAAGATTCTGATCCTATTCTTATATTTAAGACTTCAATCGAGCTGTTTTGAAGATTTAAAAATTCAGGCATTTTTTTAATAGCATTATATGAGCAATCTGAGCCATCTACTGTTATTAAAACTTCTTTTAAACCTCTTGGAATTTCAGCTTCTTCCTGTGGTTTAACTATAAGAACCGGAATTGAGGATTTTGTCACAACTTTTCTGCTTACACTTCCAATCCATTTTTTTAATCCTTTTTTTCCGTGTGAGCCTAAAACAACAAGATCATAATTATCTGAATTAATAAGCCTTAATATTATATTAGATGGAGAACCTCTAAAATAATTGGTTTTTCCAACTTTATAACCTTCAAGTTCAATTAATTCTTCTGCTTTATTTAAAATAAGCTGAGCAGCGCTTTTGGGAATTTCAGAAACTTCCTCCTCTTCATAGGAAAAAGTTACATAAGTAGTCCAAATATCTAAATCAACAATATTAACAATATCAATTTGAGAATCAGCTATTAAAAAAGGTAGTGCTCTTCTAATTGCATAAAAAGAGGCTTCTGATCCATCTGTACAAAATAAGATTTTCATAATATTTCCTTATATTCTTAAAAT
>JAZDPZ010000065.1:0-29784 GCA_043797105.1 bacterium
AATTTTTATATTATAAAAATAGTTTTTAAAGAATAAATTTTTAATATAAAGATTATTACACTGAGAATTTAAAGCATTTTGAAATAAATAATCCTCGTTTGTTGCGCGAATATAATTTATTTGTCTGAGTAGTTTAGTATCCGGTAATAATCCTGATTTTTCCGAATAAATTACCGCCAGAATGCTGTAAATATAACTGATAGAAATTTTATATCTATAATTTAAATCTTCATAAGTTTCATCCAGACTGTTTGAAGCCAATAAAACAGCTTGTAATAATAAATATGCAAGATTTTTGTCAAACTTGGTTTTCAAAAAAATTCCCTATCGTCCTTGCGATCCCTCGCTACGCTCGGGATGACAAGTGAAAATTCATTGTTCATTATTTAATAGAGAGTTTATCTGCCCTGTTGAAATAAGCTTTTCCAGGTCTGAACTGCCTCCTATAGACTTGCCATTAATGAAAATTTGAGGAACAGTTGTTCTTCCTCCGGTCATTTCAACCAGTTTTTCTCTTATGTCAGGCTGATTAGTTATATCTATTTCTTCATAAGAGATTCCTTTTTTTTCAAGAAGCATTTTTGCTTTTTTACAGTATGGGCAGTAATCAACAGTGTAAATCTTAACTTTGTTCATTATTTTCTCCAGGATTATTTAATAATTTTGTTATAAAATTATATTAAGATAATTTGCTAATTCGAAAAAAAGTACCCCTATTGTAACTATAATAAACGGGACAGCTGGAAATAAGAAAAACATGATTTTATCCATAAAATTACACCTTACAAATTATCTAAACATAAATTTATTTTAATATGAATTTTAAATTTTTTAATAAAGAAAGGAGAAAATTTTGGAGAGAGAAATTGTTGATGTCATAATTGTGGGCGCAGGTCCGGCTGGAATTGCAGCAGCTATGACACTTGCAAAGTCAGGAAAAGAAGTCGTGGTACTCGAAAGAGGAGATTATCCCGGAAGTAAAAATGTTTTTGGCGGCGCAATTTATACACAGCCTACAGCAGAGATTTTTCCTGAATTTTGGAAATCAGCGCCAATAGAAAGATATAATATAGAGCATAGATTCGCTCTTTTGGGTGAAAATGACGGAACAGTAATAGGTTATAAAAATCAGGAACATGCTCAGGAGCCTCATTATAACAGCTTTACGGTAATTAGAGCCAAATGGGATAGATGGTGCGCTGAACAGGCAGAGAAAGCCGGAGCATTTACAGTTCCTCAAACGCTTGTAAATGAATTAATCAGAGAAGACGGTAAAATTATCGGCGTAAGAACAGATCAGGAAGAATTTTATTCAAGAATAGTAATTATAGCTGATGGCGTAAATTCTGTTTTAGCCAAAGAAGCAGGTTTGCATCCTGAAATAAAAAGCGAAAACGTAGCTCTCGGCATTAAAGAAGTAATCCGTCTTCCAAAGGAAAAAATACAGGACAGATTTAATCTTGAAGGAAACAGCGGAGTTATTTATACGATTATTGGCGGACCAATGCAAAATATGCTTGGTCTTGGCTTTATTTATACAAATGTTGAATCAGTCGTGATTGGATTAGGCGTTTCTTTAAGCGACCTTCAACATAAAAAAATGAAACCTTATGAACTCCTTGACCAACTAAAGCAAAATCCTATAATAAGACCATTAATAAAGGATGGAGAACTTCTTGAGTATTCAGCTCATTTAATACCCGAAGGAGGCTTTAAATCCATTCCTCCTCTTTATACTGACGGGGCTATGATAGTCGGAGATGCCGCAATGCTGGTTAATAATGTCCATTGGGAAGGAACCAATCTTGCAATGATGAGCGGTAAATTTGCAGCAGAAACAGCTATTAGCGCTCTTGAAAAAGATGATTTTTCAGCAAATTCGCTTTCTCTTTATCAGAAAAAACTTGAAAACAGCTTTGTAATGAGAGATTTAAAAACTTATAAAGATGTAATGTCATTTGCTGAAAAAAATTCTAATGCTTTTATGGGTTATTATCCAAGAAAAGTTAATGAATTTATGAACCAGTTTATAAGTGTTGACAGTGTTCCCAAAAAAGAAAAATATAAATTATTTATGTCTACAGCTTTTAAGGAAAGATCCATTCCTAAAATGATGTGTGATTTTGTTAAATTTGCAAAACTAGGCGGAGGTATATTACTAGGATGAATGACACTAAAAAATTAATGCCTGAAAATATAGATGATAAATTATTTACAGTGAAATATAAGCCTGATGAGTCTTCTCATCTGGTTCCAAATCAGTCTGACTGCGCCAAATGTCAGGATAAACCCTGCACATATATTTGTCCGGCTCATGTATATGATTGGGATTCAGAACAAAATAAACTTCTCGTGGGCTTTGAAAACTGTCTTGAGTGCGGCGCCTGTAGAATTGCCTGCACCTATCAAAGCATCTCCTGGAAATATCCAAGGTCAGGATGCGGTGTTACTTTTAAATACGGTTAAATTGGAGCAAATACGGCATGTCAAGCTATGAAAAAAGAAGATGGTATGATAAGGATCCTGTTCTTATAAAAGCCATGCATATTCTTGAAACTTCTGATAACAAATTTCAGATTCAGATGGCTATTAATTTAATTAAAATAGTTATTGAACACAATATAGCAAGTAATACTTATTATTCAGTGGATGATATTATAAATGCTGTTGAAGAAGGGGGATGCGAAAAGGGAAATGCAAGATGGTATGATATTGATAAAACATTGAGAACAGCAATCCAGATGTTGGAAAATTGTTCAGAGGATGCCCAAAGTAAAATTGCCCAGCAAATCGCTAATTTAGTGGCGGAAAAATTAAGAAGCGCTGATGACGAAGAAGAATTTTCAAGTTAAGTAATGATTTATGTTTAGTAATAATCCTGTGATATAATCTATATAAATTAGTTTTAAGAGTGCTTGAAAAGTGAATATAGAGGAATTTGCCAGTTTAGAAGAAATAAATATTTGGCTTCAGGAATATAAAAAAACCAAAGACAATAAGATTAAAATACAATTAAGAAATCTTATTGCGCTTGCATATTTACCTTTTATAAAAAAAATATCCTATAGTTTAGCAAGAAGAAGTTCTGATCCTGTTGAGGATTTGATACAGGTTGGGAGTCTGGGACTATTAAAAGCTATTGAACTATTTAACATAAATATTGGCACCAGATTTAAGACATACGCTACTTATTTAATAACAGGAGAAATTAAACATTATCTACGAGATAAAGGAGCAATGATAAAAGCTCCAAGAGAATTGCAAGAATTGGCTTTTAGAATCAATCAGATAATTCAAAAATTAACAAAAAAGCTTGGTAGAATTCCTACGAATTTTGAAATTGCTGAAGAACTACAAATCCCGATAAATAGGGTTACTGAGGTTATTAATATTGACAGAAGAAAACAAACCATATCTCTGGATCAGATAATTTCAAGTAATAACGAAAATACGCAAACCCTTATTGAAAAGATTATTGACAGTAAATATCAGGATTATCTTAGAATGCAGGAAGATAGAATTATGCTTATTGAAGCTATAGAATTATTAAACGAGCCTTTAAGAAAAATCATAGAATTAAGTTTTTTCGAAGATATGAATCAAAATGAAATATCAAAACACTTAGGAATTTCTCAAATGCAAGTAAGCAGAAGGATTAAAAAAGCTATTTCAGAATTATTTAAAATAATTACAAAAAAGAAAATAATAATTGAATGTAATGAGTGAATTTAGAGAATACGAGGTAAAAGTATGGAATTGATAAGTTCTTATGGTTTAATTACACAAATTTATATACTTGTTTTAACAGGTATTATAGGACTTGTATTTGGAAGCTTTTTAAATGTAGTGGCTTTAAGGCTAATTTCCGGAGAATCAATAGTTTTTCCTGCTTCAAAATGTCCAAAATGTCAAAATACTTTAGTTTGGTATGATAATATTCCTGTTTTGAGTTATATTATGCTTTCAGGTAAATGCAGAAACTGCAGGGATTCAATTAGTATTCAATATCCGCTTGTTGAGGCTGCTACTTCAATACTTTTTATTTTACTGGTCAATAGTTATGGCGTTACTTTAAAAACCTTATGTTTGCTGGCGCTTACCTGTTGTTTAATTATTATTACGATTACGGATTGCAGAGAAAAAGTAATTTTCGATATAACTTCAATACCGCTTATTCCGCTTGGTCTAATATATAATTTTTTTGATATAGGCAATACAGGCTCTGAAATTGTCCAAATACCTCTTAAAGGCATAGGAATAACCATCTCGTTAAATGAAATTTTTATATCCGCAATAATTGGAGCAATAATCGGAGGTATTTTTTTTGAAATACTTTCAAGAATTGGGTTTATGATGGTCGGGCAATATGCTTTTGGAACAGGAGATTCAATAATTACAGCAGCGCTTGGGGCTTGGTTTGGCTGGAAAATGCTTATTATTATTTTGGCATTGAGCTTTGTTTTTCAGTTTTTTATTGGAGTGCCTGTTATATTATTAAATATGCGCAAGGACAAAGATTATAAATCCATAACATTTATGGGCGTTTTGATGTTTTCCTTATTTATTCCTTATATCGGACGTTTTTTAGGTCTTACAAATACATTTTTAGGCTCTCTAATAGTGCTATTAGTAACATTTGCTTTTGCTGGAGCCGGAATATACGTAATTTTAGAACGAACCAAAGAAAGACAAAGTTTTACTTTTATTGCATTTGGTCCGGCTTTAGTATTGGGAGGTTTTTTAATAATGTTTTATGGGCAAAAACTTTTAAATAAATATATTTTGACATTTTTATCCTGATTTCAATTATTTTTAAAAAAAATAATTAGTATTATTGACCTTTCAAGTATTCTGTGGCACAGCTCCAACCACCACTTGAAGTAGTACAGGAATTTCCAAAACTATCACCGGCTCCCGCAGGTTTAATTCCGTTTTCCAGTATCTGAACAAGCTGTATATCTTTACCCATAGTATTAGGTCCTTTAAATCCGTTAATATCAAGATACATATAACCACATTTTAATAAGCTTCCATCAACTGCTGTACAGTTTGAACTACTGCTTACTATACGCAATAGCGCGCCGTTATTTAAAATAGCGCCTGCATAATCACTCCAACTTGTTATTGGAGCGCCATTCAATAATTTAGAGCTTCCATCCATCTTATGCCAGCAGTTACCAAATGATAGACCATTCTCACAAGTCTTTATAAAATTTAAATATTGATTATATTTATTTCTCATATTAGCATTACTCAGAAAAACCCCCTTCAAACTATTGCCGTTATCCATCATAATCATTTTAGTAGCCTGATCTAACTCAGAATAAACAGTTTTATATTCTGTTTTATATTGGGCATCCTGAATAGTTGGAAGTATTATACCCATAGTAGTAGCTGCAAGAACTCCAACAAGAGCTAAAGTCATCAATGTTTCTGCCAGGGTAAAACCTTTTTTTGAATTTAATTTATTCATTTACGCATCTCCCTTTTTTTTATTAATAGTACTTCCTAATATATATATCGGAAGAAATTCAAAAAACTTTAGAGATATTTAAAAAAAAAGGAAGGATTAGTAACCTATGAATATGCCTTAGGCATCTAAGCCGCTTTTAATAAATATTTACATATTTTTTTTAAAATAGGGGAGTAAAATGCGTATGTTTTATTATAAAAAACTTGTCTAAATCTATAAAAATCTCTTTGGAAACAAAACCAAATATTAAACGTCCAATAACTTATCAGAGATCTTAACAAGAAGGAATTGGAAGAGGTGAACAAAAATGGCAAGTTCGGAAGCTACTAAAACAACAAAAATAAATAAAGCTTCAAGCATAGATTTTGATTATTTAGCAGAATTAGAAGATGAGAATTTGAAACTTGGAATGAATGAAATTGAAAGCAAGCTTCTTAAAGAAGAGCTTGAAATTGATATTAATATAGAAAAAGAAATTGAACTTGAAGAAATCCCTGTTTTCAAACGAAAAGAAATTATAGAAAAAGAAATTAAATCAGATGACATCCTGCAAATGTATCTGAGAGACGTTGGACGCAAACGTTTGCTAACTGCTATAGAAGAAATTGAACTTGGGAGAAAAATTAAAGAAGGTTCAAAAGAAGAAGAAGAAAAAGCTAAAAAAGAACTAATACAAGCCAATTTAAGATTAGTAATCAGTATTGCAAAAAAATATGTTGGACAAGGCGTGCTTTTTATGGATCTTGTTCAAGATGGCAGTTTAGGTTTAATGCGGGCAGCAGAAAGATTTGACTATAAAAAAGGCTTTAAATTCAGCACTTATGCTACATGGTGGATTAGACAAACTATAATTCGCTGCATAGCAAATACTTCCAGAACAATACGCATTCCTGTTCATATGTCGGATAAAATCAGACAATTTAAAAAAATTAAACTTGATCTTACTTTAGCGCTTGGCAGGGAGCCTACTTTAGAAGAATTAAGCAAAAAAATGAAAGTTCCTTTAGATAAAATGGGTTGTATCAAAAGAGCTATGACAAGAGAGCCTGTCAGTCTTGATATGCCTATTGGAGAAGATTTATTTCTGGAGGATTATATTCCTGATGACGCTTATATTACTCCTCATAACAAAGCTATAAGCAGTTTGCTGCATGATGATATTATCGGAGCATTATCAATACTTTCAATCCGTGAACAAAATATTCTTAAAGAAAGATTTGGTCTAAACGGCGGCAATGGAAAAACTTTGGAAGAGCTGGGCAAAATGTTTGGTTTTTCTAAAGAAAGAATCAGACAGATTGAGGATAGCGCTATTAAAAAGCTTAGAAATTCTCAGGAAACAAGTCATTTGAAAGAATATATTTCATAATTTTGCAAAATATATTATAATTTTTAATATGTCATTGCGAGCGGCAAAGCAATCTAAAAAATGTACAATTATGAGATTCTTCGGGCTTCGCCCTCAGAATGACAATCTGTAATTCAATATATCTGATATAGAGTATTAAATGGATTGTCCTGTTTGTAATAAACCTTTGATTATTGTAGAGCGTAACAAGATAGAGCTTGATTACTGCATAATCTGCAAGGGTATTTGGTTTGACGAAGGAGAATTACAGTTAGTTCCGGAAGCTTTAAATCTGGATTTCAGGCTTTCTGATATTTTAAAAATGTCAAAAGTAAACAGTAAAGAAAAACTACATAATTGTCCAAGATGTAAAACCAAAATGGAAAAAGTTTGCTTTGAAAATAAAACTCCAATAGTAGATCACTGTATAAACGGGCATGGAATTTGGTTTGATGCAGGCGAGCTTGGACAGTTTTTTAATCAATACAATAATAAAAACGTTGATAATATTGATTCAGATGAATCATCGGTTATAAACTTTCTTGGCGAAGTTTTTAGTTCAAGTATAAAAAAGTCCGGTTAGATAAGGAGAAAAATATGGCTTTTGCAATAGTTATGACAACATTATTTCTGGCACTGCCAATATTATTATTTGCATTCATTATTGGAATCTATAATAAACTGATAACACTTAGAAATGAAGTTAAAAATGCCTGGTCGCAAATTGATGTGCAGCTAAAACGTAGACATGATTTAATTCCTAATCTTGTTGAAACAGCAAAAGGCTATATGCATCATGAAAGAGAAACACTTGAGGCAGTTACAAAAGCCCGTCAACAGGCAGTGGAAATTTCAGGAAATATCGCAAGTCAGGCAGAAATGGAAAATATTTTAAGTCAAACATTAAAATCTTTGTTTGCTGTGGCTGAAAATTATCCTGATTTAAAAGCGAATCAGAATTTTTTAGCGCTTCAGGAAGAGCTTACATCAACGGAAAATAAAATTAGCTTTGCCCGTCAGTTTTATAATGACAGTGTCATGATATTAAACAATCAGGTTGAAATGTTTCCGGGAAATATGGTTGCCGGCGCGTTTAATTTTAAGCTTGCTGAATTTTTTGAAGTAAAGGAAGCAGAAGAACGTGAAGCTCCAGTGGTAAAGTTTTAATGATTAATTAACGGTTTTTTATAATGTGGCAACAAATTCGTGACAACAAAAGAAAGTCTGTTACCTTAATTTTTTTTATGGCAGGTTTTTTATTTCTCATTGGATATGTTTTCGGAGAAGTTTTAAGACCCGGCAATGGAATTATAGGTCTTTTTACAGCATTTTTAATATGGGTGATTTTAACATTAATAAGTTTTTATAAAGGCGATTCAATATTTTTATCCTTAAGCAAGGCAAGAAAAATAAGACCTGATGACCATAAAGTTTTATTTAATGTTGTTGAGGAAATGAAAATTGCCTCGGGATTACCGAAAATTCCTGATATTTATATAATTGATGAGGATGCTCCAAATGCTTTTGCTGTAGGACGTAATTATAAAAATGCCTCTATAGCGGTAACTTCAGGACTGCTTAAAATGCTTGACAGAAACGAATTACAGGGAGTTATTGCTCATGAAATGTCTCACATAGCAAATAGAGATACTCTTTATATGAGTGTAGTCGGTATTATGATGGGAACGATTATTTTACTGGCAGATATTGGCACCAGGTCTTTATTTTATGGAGGCAGCAGAAGAAGAACTTCTGTTAGCGGAGGAGGTCAGGCGCAGTTAATCCTCTTTGTAGTTGCTGTTATATTGATAATTCTTGCTCCTATAATAGCAAGATTAATATATTTTGCGCTCTCAAGAAGAAGAGAATATCTTGCTGATGCCTGCGCTGCCCAATTTACGAGATTTCCCACGGGACTTGCCAGTGCGCTTGAAAAAATTTCTCATATTGGCTTAAAATTAAGCTCTGCTTCAAGAATTACAGCTCCAATGTACATTGTTAACCCTCTAAAAGTCAATGCTCAGGGCTTATCAGATTTAACAAGCACACATCCTCCAATTTCCGAAAGAATAAGAATATTACGTTCAATGACTCATGCTGATTTTCTCGGATATAACAAGGCTTTTAAAAAAGCAACCGGAAAATCTGATAAAATAATCTCAAAATCAAATTTTAACAGCTTTGAAAATATTCCAATAATTCAGCAGCCTCAGCAGATTGCTGACTCTTCAACACTGCTGGATCGAACTCGTGATACCACAGATATGCTCTGGAAATTAAATCAGTATATTTTTATTAATTGCAGTTGCGGCACTAATCTTAAAATTCCTCCTGAATATTCAGGCATGCAGATTTCTTGTCCTCATTGTCTTACGCAAGTTCGTGTGTATAAATTATTTTTTTGAAAATATCCTAAATACTTTATTTAGTATGCCTTCATCTTCATCACCATAAATTTTATTTTCCAGATTTTCAATTTTTGATCTAATTTCATCGGATTTTGAAGAATTAGGAAATTGAGTTAAATATTTTTTATAGGTCTCAAGCGCTTTATCATTGTTTTTTATTTGCTCGTATGCATTTCCAAGTTTTAAATAAATGTTTTTGTCTTCACTGTTGAATTTTAGCATTTCTTTATAAATTTCGATTGCCTGCTGATAATCTTTTTTTGATATATATATTTCGCCCATTTTCTGTAAAGCAAGGATATTTCCATTATCAACAGCATAAGCTTTTTGATAATAATCAACAGCAATATAAATTTCAGAAATTTCTTCATATAAATTTGCTATTTTTAAAATTATTTCAAGATTAGCTGGTTCTGCTTCCAGCGCCCAGGTAAATTCATCAATAGCGAGTTGTTTTTCTCCTTTTAGATCATGATAAATACCAAAATTATAATGAGACTCAAAAGACTTTCCCAATGCCTCATATACCTCACCTGCTTTTCTGTAACTAAAAGGACTTTTAGGTATAAGTTTCTGCATTTCCTGGAGATATCTCAGAGCGCCTTGATAATCTTTTCTTAAAATATAAAAATCAATTAAAGCCCCTATTGCCTCAACATTTTTAGAATCATTTTTAAGCACAAAAAATAAATTCTTTTTGGCTTCATAGTCCATATTGAGAGCAGTATAAACTTTAGCTAAACTAACGTAAAAACAAAATTTATCAGGCTTGATTTTTAATATTTTATTCAGTAAAGTTTCAGCTTTTTTGTAAGCTCCTAACTCAAGATAAATATCAGACAGTTCCTCTGCAACATCCAAATCATCCGGATAAATTTCAAGAGCTTTTTCATAAGCATCGCATGCAGCTTCAAAATTATCGAGTTGGCAATAAATTTCAGCAAGATTTTTATAAATTTTGAAATTCTTTACGTCATAGTTCAAAATAGCTAAATATTCATCTACGGCTTGCAAATATTTTTCATTTTTTGTGTAAATATTCGCAAGGATATATCTTATTTGAATTGCATCTTCGGTTTTTTCTGCTTCTGCCAGAGCTTTTTTATAGCAGGAAATAGCTTGTGTTGGCAGTTCTTCAAGCTCATTTATCCTGGCTTTTGTCAGATAATAGAAAAAATTATTATTATCTTCATAAAGTTCCATTAATTGAGTTAATGCGACAATATTATCAGGATCATTTTTTAATAACCTGTTATAAAATTCTATGGCTACATTGTTATTTCCCAAAATTCTGCTTACATGAGCAATTTTTTCACAAATATTAATATCCTGAGGATTATACTGGTAACATTCTTTAAATAAAATAAAAGCTTTATTATATTCATCAGCATTCTCATATAACTGAGCAAGTTTATATTTCAGCTCAGGCGGTGATTGTTTATGAACAATTTTCTCAAGACACCTTGCTGATTTAGTAAATTCTTCTTCAAATTCGTATAATTGAGAAAGAATATAGTTTGCATCCAAATGATCCGGATTTATACTAATTATTTCTTCAAGAACGAACTTAGCATTATGATAATCCTGATTATCCAAAAAATTTTTGACTGTTAACATTTTAGTATCAATGTCATTAACTTGATTTTTAAATAGGGTTAAGGGTTCTTCCATAAAATTTTCCTCATTTTATATAGTTTAAAAATATCAAAACCACTTTATTATCACTTTAAAATATATTATTTTCTATACTCTGATCTGAGCAATTTTAAGTATACCAAAAATAAAACAGCTTAATAGCGCATTGTCATCATAAGCCCTGAAATGCGATAGCGGACAGCATGCGAAGCAGGGACTCGCGAAAAGCTTGCTGTCCATTTCACCTGCTTCGCTAGGTCGTGGTGATCGCAATATCCTGCGATTGCTTAGTTTCACTTGCAATGACTATTATATGCTGTATTAGCTGTATTAAAGGATATTTTTTACTAAATTTAGGGGATGATAATAAAAATTTAAAGATTTAATATAAATTTGGCAGAAAATTTTTCTAGTTTACATAATGTTAAGGAGGAAATGCATGCAGGCTATAGATATTTCTAGTGAATTATCTCTGGCAATAAATTCCGTAGAAAGTTTATTAAATGAAAAAGACGGAGAATTTGTGCTTGAGGTCATAAAAAAATATAAAAAACATAAAAATTTGGACAGCTATACTTTAAATGAGCTAAAACATCGATTAAACAAGTAAAATTCTTTAAATTAATATCGAAAAATAAGTAAATTAAGCCTTTCTTAGTATAAATATACAAGAAAGGTTCTTGATTTTTTACTTCTTTTTGTTTGATAATTAGACTACTCTATTATATAGAAATATAAAGAAAGGTTATAAATAAAGTGGAACAACAACAACAAACAAAACGTGGCAGTCGCTCACGCGATGAATCCAGAAAAGATTCTCAGCAAACTAAAGCGCCATCAGAATGGCGTGAAAAAGTAATTCAAATCCGTCGTGTTACAAAAGTTGTAAAAGGCGGTAAAAAATTAAGTTTTAGAGCAGTAGTAGTTGTGGGTAACGGAAAAGGACTTGTCGGAGTCGGTATTGGAAAGTCAAATGAAGTTATCGGAGCAATTCAAAAAGGTGTGGTAGCAGCCAGAAAAAGTCAAATAAACGTGCCTATCTTTAAAACAACTATACCTCATCACATTATTGGTAGAGCAGGCGCGGGTAAAGTAGTATTAAAACCTGCAGCGCAAGGCACGGGAATTATTGCCGGAGGAGCTGCCAGGTCGGTGCTTGAACTAGCCGGAATTGAAAATATTTTATGTAAATCATTAGGCTCTGATTCCCCTCTTAATGCAGCCAGGTCTACAATAAACGCTCTTTCTTTATTAAGAATGTTTAAAACAGTAGCCGCTTCAAGAGGATTATCTCTTAAAGAAATGCTTGAGTAAGGAAAATAAAGGAAAAATTTTTATTATGACAGAAAAAAAACAACTAAAAATTACCCTAAAAAAAAGCTTGATAGGAACTTCTGAATCTCAAAAAAAAATAGCGCAATCTCTGGGAATTTCTAAAATTAATCAAAGTGTAATTCATAATGATGTTCCTACAATAAAAGGAATGATAAATAAAATTCCGCATTTATTAAAAGTCGAAGAGCTTAATTTAGCTTAAAATAATACTCAACACTTAAATTTAATTTGGGATTTGTATAATAAACTTGAAAGGTGATATTCAAATGGAAAGTATAAAGATCATGATAGATGATTTAAAACCTGCTGACGGCGCTACTCGCAAGAAAAAAAGAGTGGGACGCGGACGCAGCTCCGGACATGGAAAAACAAGCACAAGAGGACATAATGGAGAAGGTCAACGTTCAGGCAGAAGTAAAAAACGCGGTTTTGAAGGCGGACAAATGCCAGGTTACAGAAAAGCGCCAAAATTAAAAGGTTTTGAACTTATAAGACCTATAAAATATGCGGAAATGAATGTTTGTCAATTAAATAATATAGAGGAAAACATTATTGATCTTGAATTATTAATTGGAAAAGGTTTATATAGTCGAAAATATAAAGCATTAAGAGTTTTGGGCAATGGTGAGCTAAATAAGGCAGTTACTGTCAAAGCAAGACATTTTTCTCAATCCGCTAAGCAAAAAATAGAAGCAGCAGGCGGATTAACAGAGGTGGTATAAGTATGGCAAAGCTTAAAATACCGACTCCGGGAGAAATCACAGGAATGTGGCAAGTTTCCGGATTAAAAGAAAAACTTATTTTCACTTTTTTAATTATAGCTGTGTTTCGTTTTGGAACACAGGTTCCTATTTTTGGAATAAACAACGAAATATTCAGGAATCTTGCTTCAGGTAATAATATTATCGGTTTTTTAGATTTATTTTCAGGAGGAGCATTAGGCAAAGTTTCATTATTTGCTCTCGGAATAGGTCCTTTTATTACAGCTTCTATTATTATACAGCTTTTAGCCGCAGTGATTCCTCATTTGGAAAAACTTCAAAAAGAGGAAGGTGAAGCAGGACGCAGAAAGATTTCTCAATATACAAGATTTTTTACGGTTGGTTTAGCTGTTTTTCAGTCATTTATATTTATAACTTATTTATTTCGTTTGCCGGGAGCGGTTTTACCGGGTATTAATAAACCTTTATTATTTGTTGGTACGATTATTGTTCTTACTACCGGCGCAGTATTCATTATGTGGCTTGCTGAATTAATTACGGAAAAAGGTATTGGAAATGGCGGATCTCTTTTGATTTTTGCCGGTATTATTTCCGGTATACCTGTTTATGCCGGCAGGACAGCTACTTTAATTGCTCCTGATCCGGGAAAACAACTTGCCCTTGTTGTTTTATTGATTATTTTTCTTGCAACTATTTCTTTTATTGTTATTACACAGGAAGCTGTAAGAAAAGTCGTTATTGTAAACGCAAAAAGACAAATTGGAAACAAGGTTTACGGTGGAGCAAACACTCATATTCCATTTAAACTTAATCCGTCCGGAGTTATGCCAATTATTTTTGCAATAGCTATTTTATTGTTTCCAACTACTATTCTTGGAGTTGTAAGCCAGACTACAAGTATTCCTCCCGGAATTTTTAAGGATATTATTACTTTTTTAAGCGTTGATTTATTAAATCCGGGAAAACTACCGTATTATATAGTTTATTTTCTTTTAATAGTCTCGCTGACTTTCTTTTATTCATCAATTATGCCTAATATGCAGCCAAAAGAAATTGCAAATAATCTTAAAAAATATGGGAGCTCAATTCCGGGGATTAAACCTGGAAAGCCAACAGCTGATGCTTTAGACAAAATTTTAAGCAGAATTACTTTTATAGGAGCAATTGCTCTTGGTATTGTTGCTTTAATTCCTGGTATTGCAAGTCATATTACAGGAATAACAACTTTGCAGGGTTTAGGAGCAACCACATTAATAATTATGGTTGGTGTAGCGCTTGATTTTATAAATCAAATCAGGACACATTTATTAGCTAGACAGTATGAAGGATTTTTAAAACAATGAAAAAACAATTAATATTTTTAGGCGCGCCGGGAAGTGGAAAAGGTACACAGGCAAGTAAACTGGCTGAATTTCTTAAAATACCTCATATAGATACAGGCAGTATTTTAAGGTCGGCTGTAGGTGAAGGAACAGAACTCGGAAACACTGCCAAATCTTATATGGATGCCGGAAAATTAGTTCCCTCTGAAATTGTTATAGGAATTATAAAAGAAAGATTACAAAAGTCTGATTGTGAAAATGGCTTTATTCTTGATGGATTTCCAAGAAATATTGAACAGGCAAAAGGTCTTGATGTGATTTTAACTGAGATAAATAAAGAAATTACTATTGTAATCAATATAGATATACCGGAAGATATTTTAGTTGACAGGATGGCTTATCGCAGGATTTGTAAAGTTTGCGGAGAAAAATATAATTTAAAATTTTTCCCTCCAAAAAATGATGAAAAATGCGATAAATGCGGCAATGAGTTAATGCAAAGATCCGATGATTCAAGAGAAAATGCTGTCAGAAGGATTGAAACATATAAAAATGAGACTGAACCTTTAATACAGTATTATAATGATAGAAAAGTTCTAAAAAATATTGATGGAAACAGAAATATTGAAAATATTTTTGAAGATATTAAAAATATAGATAAAAAATGCCAAAAGTGTCATTGCAAACGATCCGATGCATCCTAAAGAGTATACTCGCTTGGAAGGCACGATGACAGTTAGGATTATTAATTATGATTGTCAAAAAATCAAGATATGAAATTTCTTTAATCCAAACAGCAGGCAGTATAGTTGCCGAAGCGCTGGAAGAAATGAAGTCTGCCGTAAAATCAGGGATTTCAACAGCAGAACTTGATAAAATTGCAGAAGAAACTATTACAAAAAATCATGCTATTCCTACATTTAAAGGATATAAAGGATTTCCAGCTTCTATATGCGCATCAATAAATCATGAAGTTGTTCATGGTATTCCTAGAAAAGATGTTATCCTTAAAGAAGGAGATATTATAAGTTTGGATGTTGGCGCTACTTATAAAGGAATGATAAGTGATGCGGCAATTACCGTAGCTGTCGGAGAGATAAGTCCTGAGATTAAAACGTTAATTGAAGTTACTAATCTTGCTCTTTATGATGGCATTGAAAAAATGAAGCCTGAAAGTTACCTTCAAGATGTGTCAGGAGCTATTGAAGACAGGGCAATCCAATATAGATTGGGTATTGTAAAACAGTATGGAGGACATGGAGTAGGAAAAAATCTGCATGAAGACCCTTTTGTTTATAATTACAGAACCGGTCTGCCTAGTCCAGTGTTAAAGCCTGGTATGGTTTTAGCTTTAGAGCCTATGTTTAATCTTGGAACAGGTGATGTTCATACTCTTGCAGATAATTGGACAGTAGTTACTAATGACGGATTACCTTCTGCTCACTTTGAACATACTATTTTAATAACTAAAGATTTACCTAAAATACTTACAATAAATTAAAAGAGCCTCGAAAATACAAGGCTCTTTTTTTTGAATTTTACACACACGCTTTATTGTGGTGGTATTTTTGAGTTAACTGTATTTGACGGTTCTGATTTGCCATTATCGTTTACAGCTGTAATTCTGTAATAATAAGTGCCTGAAGTTGGATTTGATCCAATATTTATTCCATAATCCGTTCCATTTACAGCAGGTGTTTTTACTACACTAAAATTATCTGTGGAATTAACGGATTGAAGAATTTCAAATCCTGTTTCATCGTCAGAATTGTCTTTCCAGCTTAAATATACATAGTAATTTCCGCTTGATCCTTTAGTTACATTTTTTATTGTTAAATCCGAAGGAGCAGTCGGACCTGGTATTGGTTTGACATTAGCTGTATTTGATGATTCTGATTTACCATTATTATTTACAGCCACGATTTTATAATAATAAGTGCCTGGAGTTGGATTTGATCCAATATTTATTCCATAATCCGTTCCATTTACAGCAGGTGTTTTTACTACACTAAAATTATCTGTGGAATTAACGGATTGAAGAATTTCAAATCCTGTTTCATCATTAGAATTGTCTTTCCAGCTTAAATTTACATAATAATTTCCGGTTGATGCTCCTTTGGTTACGCTTTTTATGGTTAAATCTGACGGAGCAGTCGGAACCGGCGGCGGTGGTGGCGGAGTAGTTCCAATATTGGCATTAACTGTATTTGACAGTTCTGATTTGCCATTACTGTTTACAGCTGTGATTCTGTAATAATAAGTGCCTGAAGTTGGATTTGATCCAATATTTATTCCATAATTCGTTCCATTGGCAGCTGGTGTTTTTATTACCTTAAAATTATTTGTGGAATTAACGGATTGAAGAATTTCAAATCCTGTTTCATTATTGGAATTATCTTTCCAGCTTAAATTTACATAGTAATTTCCACTTGTTGCTCCTTTAGTTACGCTTTTTATGGTTAAATTTGACGGAGCAGTCGGAGATTGACTGGTTGGAGGAGCAGGCGGATCATCTGGAGTAGGTGGTGGTGGTTGAGTTCCTCCACTTCCGCTTGTTTTTAGTATTAAACCTCTATAAGGACTAAGAGTTACGCTGGTTACGGAATTTCCGTTTAAATCCTTATAACCTGACGCAAGAGAAATTGTTTTATTTGAAGAGGTATCATTAAGAAGGACTTTTCCTGCGGTAAAATCTCTTTGTAAAATTCCGTCAGCTCTAAATCTTGGACCTTTTGGAAATCCGATTTTACCCAGTTTTTCGATAAACTGCTGGATACCGTTTTCCATTCCATTACCTTGTTTTGTTACTGTGGGAAGACCAAAGACATTATCCGTTAAAAGAGCCATAGGCATACGGAAAGTTTCTAAAGGTCCGCTATTTTCATCCCAATATGTATCCTGACAGACTTGTCCTGAAGATGCAGCCTGATCGCTGTAATCTAAATATGCCGGAACACTTTTATCACCGCTTCCAACATCATCAATTCTGTCTTCAAGCATACATACATCGCGAGAAGTAAATACTCCCAAAGGAGGTGAATTTCCTATAAGTATTTTATTGCCGGCAAGCTCTTTGAATCTTTGCCCTGTAGCATTCCAGCCTCTTTGCACTCCTTCTCTGTCCGGACCGGCAAAGCCGCTACGTAACCAGTTATCTGCGAATATACCGTCAAATCCCTGATCTACTATGCCTTTTGCATGTCTTGCCCAGTATTCTTGCACTTCTGCTTTTCTTGGGTCCCAAAACCTTCTTTGGCTGTTACTATATCCGGGATAAGGAATAATATCACCTTCACTGCCACGAAACCAGTAATTATGTTTGTCCATATAGTCCCAAGTGCCAATATTCTGGTTATCAGGTTTCATCCAGAAGTTTTGATTAGGAAAGTTTTTGATTGATTCATAATACCATACATCAGTCATATTATGGTATGGAAGGATATATACTTTTCTTCCCAAAGCAGAAGCTGCTTTGTATACATCATTTTTTGTTTTTAATAAACCTTTACTTTGATCGTGTGTGCTTTCCCAAAAATCAAGAAAAAGATCATTCATGCTGCCTCCAGCCCTGTTAAGCGTAACATAATCAAGGTATTTTGCAGCAAAATTAACTTTATTTTGATTATTTCCAGCAGCAAAACTTCCATCCGGATTAACATGCCACTGGTTACCCATTAATCTCGGGTAAGGTCTTGACATTATTTCCTGCATGGCAGGACTGTAAGTTACTGCCTCTGCTTTGTTGCCTGGCGGATTAAATCCAATCACTCCTTGCATTAATAGAAGAGCTGAACCAAGCATTGCTATTGTTTTTTTGATTCCTAGCATACTTTTTTTTGACTCCTTTACTTTTTTTTACAATACTAACCACAAAATTGGTTTTTTAAAATTATCCTAATACTAAATATTTTTGGTGGTAATACCACCTAACTTATGTCAACGATTAAAGCTTTGAAGATAATGGACCAAACTTGAAATTATTAGTCATCGTTGAAGCAATACTATATTTTTTACTATCTTATCTCCTCCTTTGTTTTTATATTTTTATAAATTATCTGTATAGTAAAACTTTTAACATAGTCTAAAATATTTTTGTATTTTTAAAAATACAAAAATATAGCTAAAATCAGTATTAAATCTGGATTTTACTAAAATTTAAAATTAACAAAACTTTACAAAAGTTACGAAAAACCAGCTCATTAAGTAATGAACAATAAATTCCCACCTTTTAAAAAATGGGTTTGGTGTAGGGGTGGCTAAGCCACATTCACCAGTTACCAATCCTTCCAGCGAGAGAGCTGCCTGCCCTAGTCTCGTTCCCCTCCCCCTCCCTTGAGGGAGGGGTAAGGGGAGGGTGTATAAATTTATTGTTACCTACTTAATTGAGCAGATTTGCTAAAAATTTACTAATACCAGATTGCAATCATAATATAACTTGTTATTCAGAGGGCGTAGCCCGAAGAATCTAATGAGCGTTCGATTTTTAGATTGCTTCGCTTGCAATGACATATTTGGATTGCAAAATGGTATAAGGGTTCTTAAATAATTTTTCTGGATTCAGAAACTGCTATCATTAATTTGAGAGCGATTTATAAGCTTTACTTATTTTCATTAAATTTTCTTCCGGATTTTTTGTTGTTATTTGTTCGATCATATTTTTTTGTAAAAGATTTATTTTCTTTATCATTATTCCCCTTCTTGAAATTATCTTTTTTATTAAATTTATTACCGGATTTTTTGTCTGAAAATCTTTTTTTACCAGGTTTTATTTCTTCGAGAGGAATTTCAAAGTTTGCATTATGATCAAAACTTTCATTTTCTTTTTCCAGAATTAGTTTAAGTAATGCGGCTGAAACATCAAGGGAAGTATATTCTTCTCCCATTAACAGCTCAACTTGATTAATATACTTACTCAAATGTCCTGCTTCTATAATTTTTACAATTTTTGATGAATATAAATTTATTTTTGTTGCCTCAAGTTCATCCATTGTTGGGATAAGCTGTCTTGTGATCTGAGTCCCATTAGCTTTTTCTATCCTTTTCAGATTATAAATCTGCTTGCCAACAATAAAAGTAAACGCAATTCCGGTTTTTCCCGCACGCGCTGTTCTTCCTATTCTATGAATATAATCTTCGTCATCTCTTGGTAAATCATAGTTAAATACTGCTTCCACATCATTTACATCTATGCCTCTACCTGCAACATCAGTAGCAACAAGTGTTTCAATCATTCCATTTCTAAAGCCGTTCATTACTCTGTCACGTTGATTTTGATTCATATCCCCATGCAAAGCGTCTGCAAAATATCCTCTGGTTTTTAAAATATCCACAAGCTGATTTACCTGACTTTTTGTATTACAAAATACAAGAGTTCGCTTGATATTATGAAGGTCTATTAATCTGGTAAGAACTTCGGGCTTATTTTTTTCCTGCACTTCAAAATAAATTTGCTGTATTTTCGGAGCATTAAGCTTTTTATGGGTTACATTGACAAAAACAGGATTTTTTAGAAATTTTCCGCTAAGCTCAGTAATATCCTGTGCCATAGTAGCGGAAAACATTATAGTTTGTCTTTCAATAGGGGTATCTTTGAGTATAATTTCCATGTCATCCCTAAAACCCATATCAAGCATTTCATCAGCCTCATCAAGAACCACGATTTTTATAGAATTCATTTGTATTGAACCTCTTCTCATATGATCCATGGTTCTGCCTGGAGTTCCTATTATTATCTGAGCGCCTTTTTTTAAGCTTCTTAGCTGTCTTTCTATTTCCTGCCCCCCATACACAGGAACTACTGATATGTTTTCCTTGTATTTCATAAGTTTACGAAATTCTTCTGAAATCTGGATAACCAGTTCTCTTGTCGGGCATAAAATTATAGCCTGAAGATTTTTGTTTTCAGAATCAATCTTTTCTATTACAGGTATTGCAAAAGCAGATGTCTTTCCTGTTCCTGTCTGAGCCTGACCTATTATATCTTTTCCATCAAGTATTAATGGGATTGTTTCAGCCTGAATAGGTGATGCTTCTTCAAAACCCATATCGTTAATCGCATTTTGGATTTCGTTTGATAATTTAAGCGCTCCAAATCTTAATTTTGTCATTTATTGCCTCTTTCATAACTTAAATGTTTTTTTAACTTTAATGTAAAAAAACATTTAAGTTACATTAAAAGTCTAAAAAATAATTGTCCTTTTTTATTTTATCCCAAAAAATTTTTATTTTCTTTGATTTAAAAAACAGGTTAAGTAGATAACAAATAATTTTATACACTCCATTCAGCCTTTTTTTAAAAGGTGAAAATTTATTGTTTATTACTTATAATAAAAAAAATTATCTATTCTCAAAAATATTTAATAAATTCAATTTGCGACTTATATAAAAAATGAAAAGTGTTAATAAAAAAATTATATTGTCCGGCATGACATTGTCAGAACTTGAAAAATTTGCAGAAGAAAATAATGAACCTAAATTCAGGGCAAAACAACTGCAATATTGGCTTTATAAAAAAAGCGCTTCTGAGTTTGAAAAAATGACAAATTTATCAAAGGATTTTAGAGCAAAATTAAATGAAATAGCTCAAATATCCGATATTACAATTAAGCAAAAACTTGTAAGCAAAGATGAAACCGTTAAATATCTTTTACAGCTTCCTGACGGTAATACTATTGAGACTGTTTTAATGAGCTTTGAAACCAGATCAAATTTAACAGCTTGTGTAAGCAGTCAAATAGGCTGCGCTATTGGTTGCTTGTTTTGTGCAACAGGCAAAAGAGGATTTATTAGAAATCTTAAAACAAAGGAAATAGTGGATCAAATCCTTACAATTCAGAGAGATACCGGCTTAAAAGTTACCAATATTGTTTATATGGGACAAGGTGAACCGTTATTAAACTTCGATAATGTATTAAAATCAATTGAAATAATGAACTCCGAGCTTGAAATCGGAATGAGAAGGATAACAATTTCAACAAGCGGTATAGTGCCTCAAATTTATAAATTATCTGAAGAAAATCGCCAACTTAACCTGGCTTTGTCTCTTCATGCCCCTAATCATGAATTAAGAGAAAAAATAATTCCCGTTGAAAAAAAATATAATCTTGATGAAATAATGAAAGCTCTTCATTTTTTAACTAAAAAAACAGGCAGAAGAGTAACAATAGAGTATGTTTTAATAGATAATTTCAATGATAAAACAGAACATGCGGAAGAAATTAATATTTTATTAAAAGGATTAAAGTGCAATATAAATTTAATTCCTTATAATCCTGTTTGCAACAGTGATTTTAAAGCTCCATCACTCCAAAAAATCAATGATTTTAAATATATTCTTGAAAAATCATCCGGCAGAAAAGTAACTTTAAGGATTGAAAGAGGCTCTGATATTCTTGCGGCATGCGGACAATTAACAGGTAATTTGACGTAAAATTTTATAATAAAAAAAACACCTCAGCTAGTTGCTGAGGCGTATAGTAGAGAATATTTATAGCAAGGAGGAGTTCGAATGTTTTAATTAAACTTTTAAAAAATTTTTATTATTAAAAAATACCTATAGTAGATTCTTTAGTTAAAGCATTATCCATTATTCCAAGAAGTTCATTTTGACCGGTAAGGAATGAATAATCCTTTCTAATGGCATCTTCTAAAGACATATTATTAACTTGTTCATACTCTTGAGAGACTTTATTAAGAAAGTATGGATTAGTAGAATTATTTATTATAGATCTAACTGTAGTATCATCAGTTCCAGCGCCTTCCACAGCCTCTTTAATAGCTCCTGCTGCAACTTTTGTACTTACCATAGCTCCTTTATTCAATATTTTAATTTCTTCAGAAGCCTCTATTGTATGATTATTAATATATTTTTTTATATCCTTTCTAAGTTTGCCCGCATTATAATTTTCTTTGCTTACCTGTCCATTTTCATCCATAGAATCATAAATTAACTCAAATGCGGCTAATCTATGCGGACTTAATCCTTCCAGTATTCTTCTTAATTTTCCTGATCTCAATTGATTTATATGTGTTTTTACTTTTTTGGCAAGCGATTCCAGATTTTGTCCGTCGTAGGCTAATTGACGAGTAACTTCCTGTTCATTTAAATATATATCTTGCAATCCTTTTGGTATTCTTCCAGACATTCCGCCCATCATTGGAGATCCCATCATTCCTGGCATTCCCATCATCCCCATATCAGGCATTTCGGACATTCCCATTGTTCCTACGCCAGGCATTCCGCCCATCATTCCCGCGTCATTACTATAAGGAGGGACACCGAATAATCCCATTCCCGGCTGTGAAAATATGGCTCCTGCGCCAAGAAATCCCGTTGAATATGCAGGCGGAGTAAAATTATTAAAATTTGCAACCCTATATTCGTTTCCCATTATTCCCTCCCATTTTTATAATGATAGTTTATTATTCCCTTCCTGTTAATATAAAAACAAGAAAGTTTAAAAAATTTCCTTGTTTTTATGCTTTATTAAGTTTTTTTAAGATAAATTTAAAACAATTTCACTTTTTACATGTTCAAGAGCTATTTACTCTATTCTAGCTCTTTGCGCGTTAGTTTCTTAGTTTGATAATTCCTGTAATATCTTGATAAAACATATTTTCTACACTTTCTAAAAATTTTTGTAGGCTTTCCGTCTATGTTTTACGTCCAATAATAAAATTAATTATCCGATCAGTCTCCTAAAGTCAAATTATCTATTTTTGTTTAATATTTATTATAGTATATTAATTTATATTTTGCATTATTAATTCTCTTGCCTTTAAAAGAGCCTCATCAAGCTTAGCCGGATTTTTTGCGCCTGCCTGAGCAAAATTAGGCTTTCCTCCGCCTTTGCCTTCGCACATGCCAGCTATTTCATTGACGATCTGACCGGCATGGATTTCTTTATCAGTAAAGTTTTTAGATATTTTTGCAATTATCGAAACTTTATCATCAAGAACAGAAGCCAAAATAACTATGCTGTTGCCCATTTTGTCGGATAATTTTTCTACGGAAGCTCTGAGCGCATCGGGAGTTAGTCCATCAATTCTTGAAATAAGCAATTTGCCTTCCTGAATATCTATAATTTCGCTGCTTAAAGAATCTATTTTGCTTTCAGCTGTTTTTAATTCAAGGGATTGTATTTTCTTTTGGCATTGCTTTAGCTCTTCTGCAAGTTTTTCAACTCTTAAAGATGTTTCTAAAACAGGGGTTTTAAGAATTTGAGAAATTTTATCCAGCTCATTTGAGTAGTTATTAAGATAATCAAGAGCGTATTTTCCACAAATCAGCTCAATTCTTCTAACTCCTGATGCAATAGCCCCTTCCGAAATTATTTTGCAAAGTCTGATTTCTCCGGTATAGCTAACGTGCGTGCCACCGCAAAGTTCTTTGCTTATGTCTCCTATTATAACCATTCTTACTTTATCGCCGTATTTTTCATCAAATAAGGCTATTGCTCCTAATTCTCTTGATTCTTCCAAAGTTGTTTTTATGGTTTCTTTTTTTAAGTTTTGATTTATCCAATGATTTATAAGATTTTCAGTGTTTCTGAGTTCTTCCTGAGATAAAGTCCTGTCAAAAGTAAAATCAAAACGGGTTTTATCAGTCATAACCTGTGAACCTGCCTGACCAACAGTTTCTCCAAGCACTTCTCTTAATGCTGCCTGCAGTAAATGAGCGCTTGTATGATGAATTGTTATATCTTTTCTTTTATTTTCATCAACAAAAGCGCAAATATTTTCACCTGTTTTTACAGTTCCAGAGAGAACTTTTGCCTGATGAATAAACAGCTCATTAAATTTTATTGTATTTATGACTTCTATTTCAAAATTTTTACCGGTTATTTTGCCGGAATCTCCTATTTGTCCTCCTGATTCAGCATAAAAAGGTGTTTTATCAAGTATTATTTCAATAGAATCTCCTTCCTGGGCTGATTCTATCTCTTGATTATTGTTAATTAAAGCTTTAATTTTGTTATTTTCAACTTTTATAGCGCAGTAACCCAGAAAAACACTAGGTCCAATTTTATTTAAAATATCAACATAAACCAGTTCATCTGTTAATTTAACTGCTGTGTGAGCTTTTTTTGCCCGTTCTCTTTGTTCTTCCATAGCTTTATTAAAGCCTTCCGCATCAACAGTAAAATTATATTCCTCAGCAATCTCGGTTATAAGCTCAAGAGGAAATCCATAAGTATCATATAATTTAAAGGCATCAACTCCTGAAAGCTCTTTAATCTGAGCTTTTTTAGATGCTTCTATAATTTCTTTAAGCAAAGACTCGCCCCTGCCAATAGTTTGTCTGAATTTTTCCTCTTCTTTTCTGATTATATCAGTTATTTTATTCTTATTTTCTTCAAGTTCAGGATAAACATCCTTGTAATTGTCAATTATTATGTCTAAAAGTTTATATAAAAAAGGCAATTCCAGCCCCAATATTTTTCCATGCCTTAAAGCTCTTCTTAAAATCATTCTTAAAACATAATTTCTTCCTTCATTTCCCGGAGTTAATCCATCTGCTATTAAAAAACATACGCATCTGGCATGATCGGTTATTATTCTCAAACTTATATCGTCTTTTTCATTTTGTTTATATTTTTTTCCTGACATTTGGGATATTTTTTCAAGAATAGGATAAAGAAGATCGGTTTCAAATGTCGAAGAAAAGCCGTTAACAACCATAGTAATTCTTTCCAGCCCCATGCCGGTATCTACGTTTTTTCTTTCAAGCGGAGTAAAATTACCTTCTTCATCTTTGTTCAGCTCCATAAAAACCAGATTCCAAATTTCAACATATCTGTCGCATTCACAGGTTTTAATATTGCAATTTGGTCCGCAGGAATACTCTTCTCCAAGATCATAGTGAATTTCGGTACAAGGTCCACAAGGTCCTGTTGGTCCGGGAGGTCCCCAAAAATTATCTTTTTCCCCTTTTCTTATAATACGCTCTTCAGGAATACCGACCTGATTTTTCCAAATATCATAAGCTTCATCATCTGTTTCAAAAATTGTAATCCAGAGTTTTGATTTATCCAGCTTAATTTCGTTAGTTACAAAATCCCATGACCAGGGAATTATTTCTTTTTTAAAATAATCGCCAAAGCTAAAATTTCCGAGCATCTCAAAAAAAGTATGATGTCTTGGAGTTCTTCCCACATTTTCTATGTCAGAATTTTTTCCGCCTGCGCGGGCGCATTTTTGTACTGATACAGCTCTTGGCGGTTCAGGAGGTTTTTCATAACCTAAAAATATCGGCACAAATTGAAGCATGCCTGCCGGAGTCAGAAGAACTGTAGGGTTATCAGGTATCAAACATGAACTTTTAACAAATTTATGATCGAGTTTTTCAACAAAAAAATCTATAAAATTTTTTCTTATTGCTTTTCCTGAAACTATTACTTTTTTATTGCTCATTTAGTTTGTTTTCCTTATTGTTTATAAAATAATTTCGCTTGTTTTTATTAAAAAATTCTTTTAAAATATTTTAAAATTGAAGCATGCAAAAATGCTAAATATTAAACTAATTTTACAATAGACTATTTAAAAACAAAAAGTTATATTGTATATTTTGAAACAAACACAGTTGGATTAGTTTTAGATAAAAAGGTTAACTTATGAAATATAGTTCTACTATTTCAAATATTCCAAATCATAAAATCGAAGATTTCATTTACAGTTATAAAATTGATAAAGCAAAGCATAATTTTTATCTTGTTTTAAAAAGGCTCATAGATATTATTTTTTCAGGAACAGTCTTATTTTTAACAGCGCCTTTAATGGTATTGTTAATTTTATTGATTAAGCTTGAATCAAAAGGTCCTGCTTTTTATTTACAGGAGCGAATAGGTAAATTTGGCAAAATTTTTAAAGTTTATAAGCTTAGAACAATGTATATTGATTATGAAGAAAAAGGCGGCGGGATAAAAACCATTGATGACGACCCTAGAATAACAAAAACAGGCAAGCTGATAAGAAGAATTTCTTTTGATGAGTTTCCGCAGTTTATAAACATACTAAAAGGAGAAATGAGTTATATTGGACCTCGTCCAATTTCTTTAGCCGAGCATCTTATTGTTATGAATGGTTTAAAAAGTGAAAATAAACCAATTCCGCAAGGCTTGATTCCAATGGTTAAGCCTGGAATTACAGGATGGGCTTTGTTGCATGGAAGGGAAAAAATTTCATACAAAGACAGATTCAAATTAAATGCTCAATATGAAAATAATATTTCTTTATGGTTTGATCTAAAAATTTTTTTATTAACATTTAAAAAATACTGGTTTACTAACTTATGTGTATTAATTTTGTTTTTAAGTTTTACGGCATTTATATGTATAAAAATAATAATTTGAATAATTCCAATGATAATGTATTGTCTGAAAAAATAAAAAAATACGGAAATCCAAACAGAAATTTAATAATAACTGCTTTAATAATAGTTTTTATGATTATTGCAGTTGTAATGATGTTTAAAAAAAAGGAAATTTCAAAAATGACAACAGAATATGCTGGTTATTATCCATCCTGCACAATGTTATATATTGATGCGGAATTAACTCCTGAAAAAATAAATAAGATAAACGAATCAACTAATTTAGAGATTAAAAATCTTTCTGATTTAGTAAACCGATTATTTGACAATAACAAAAGCGAAAAATACAGATTAATGTCTGAAGCTTTTGGAAACAGTTTTAGTTTTGGAACCTGGAATACTAATCAGGCAAATCAGACAATTGAAAGAAGCCTTATGATCTTTCCCGTAGAAAGAGAAGGTAAAATTAATCATTTATTTGAACAGTTATCCGGTAAAGAAAAACCAATAAACAAAATTTTTAAAGGATACAAAATAACCAGTTTCCCAAATAAAAAAATAGCTTTTTTACTGGAAAGAAACAGACTTTTTCTTGCTGATAGCTATGATACGCTTACTTTTATAATTAACGGTTATATTTTAAAAAAATCAAACAGTCTATATGACGGGGAAAACGTTCAAAAATTGCTGCATTTTCTTGACGAAGACAAGATTGGCACAGTTATTATTAATGAGCCTTCACAGATTATGCCTGAGAATATAGACGCCAATAAAAAATTTAAAAAAGAAATTATTAATTCCAGACAGGTTTTAAAAGCATTCGGCGTAACTGTAGCATCTTTATCAATAAAAAATGACCTGCTTTATTTAAATTCATATACTAATTATGATCTTTTTAAGATAAAAAATAAAAATATCAGAGAAACATTAAAAATTATTTTGGAAGAAAAACATGATAAATTTAGACCAAAAATTTTGCCTGAAAATATTATGGGTTATTTATACTTAAAAAATCCTAAAAATTATATTAATTTTGCGCTTGAGTTATCCGGATCAAAAATTAAATATGAACAGGCTAAACTGCTTTTAAAACTGTTTACAAATCTTGATCTGGATAAAGATGTGCTGAAATTATTGGAAAAAGAAGCTGTTTTTTTAGCAGTAAATACTGATAATTCTGCACTCGGATATATGCTGATCCTGCCTGTCAGCGAAAAAATGGATTTTGTAATTTCCAAGCTTGCAAAATTATTTTTAATGCAAAGTCCTTCTGTTAAAATTTTAAAAAACACATATAAAAATCTGAATCTAAACACAGTTTCTTTGCCTAATTTCCCCGTAGTTTGTTATGGCAAAATAAATCAGGAACTGTATGCTTTTGGAGAAAAATCTGCTGTTGAAACTTTTATAAATGAGACTTTTGAAAATAAGTCAAGTTTATTGGAAAAAGATTCATTCAAAATTTTTGATACAGGCATGGTAAACGATCACAAGCTTTCGGGTTATATTAATATTCAGGATATTAATAAATTAAATAATAATAAAAAAATAGCCTATTTTGATAAAGTAAAAAATAAAGTTGAAACATCTTTTTTTGCAATAGGTTCAACTGATGATATTATTAGAAGTTCTATACAATTAAGATTAAAACAGGAAAAATAAATAATATGACTTTCTTTGAAAAACTGCAAAAAGCAAAAAAATTAATTATAGAAGTTGAATTAGAGCTGATACAGGAAAAAAAATTCTGTCCTTATGAAATCGGCTATACTTTAAAAAAGCTTGATGAGGCAATAAATCAATTAAAAGATGATAATTAAAAATCTGCTAAAACCCCAAAGATTAAAACAGGGTGATACTATAGGCATTATCTCACCTGCCGGCGCAGTAAAAGAAGATAATTTATGGCAGCCAACCATAGATTATTTTGAAAAAATGGGATTCTCTGTCAAAATTGCGGCTCATGCAAGAGATAAAAAAGCATATTTAGCAGGAGAAGACCAAAACAGGCTTTCAGATTTAATGAATTTTTTCGAAGATGATGAAATAAAGGCAATAATTTGCTCAAGAGGCGGATATGGAACTTATAGAATTTTATCTGATATTAATTATGAAAAAATTAAAAATAATCCTAAAATTTTCGTAGGATACAGTGATATTACGGCTTTATTGCTTGCATTTTTAGAAAAATCAAATATTATAACCTTTCATGGACCTTTAGCCTTATCTGACTTTGGAACAAATAATATAAGTAAATACACTGAAGAAAATTTTTTCAATATTTTGCAGGGAAAATTGAATTTACCTTACAGTTATTCAAATATTTCAGATTATGAATGTATAAAGCCCGGTGAAGCCGAAGGATGTTTGATTGGCGGAAATTTAGCCATTATTTCAGGACTTTTGGGCACACCTTATTTTCCTGATATGACGAACAAAATTTTATTTCTGGAAGATATTGGAGAGCCTCTTTACAAAATAGACAGAATGCTTATGCAATTAAAGCTGGCAGGAATTTTTGACAAAATTTTAGGCTTGTTGTTTTGTGAATTTAGTTCAATAGCGCAGTCTGACAATCCTATAGACATTATTAAAGAATTTACCAAAGATATGAATATTCCTGTTGGTTATGGTTTTCCCGCAGGGCATGGGCATAATAAGGCTACTTTGCCGCTTGGAATTAAATATTACTTTAACTCAAGTCAATTCAAACTTATTTTGGAAGAAGAATTTTTGATTTGATTAGTAATCTTTTTAACAGTATATTTTTGACGATTATTTATTTTAGTGATAATTTATTTTATGCTAGTATTTATAAACGATAAATATTAATAAATGTTTAAATAAAGGAGAAGTATTTTGGCAAACATTAAATCAGCAAAAAAAAGAATTGAAATTAATGAACGCAATAGACAACGCAATATGACGATTAAATCTTCAACAAAAACAGCTATTAAAAAAGTTTATGAAGTTCTTAAATCTGCTGACCAGGAAAAAATTCAATCTGCTTTAAATAAAGCATATAGCTTAATTGATAAAGCTGTTGTAAAAGGTATTTTACATAGAAATACAGCCGCGAGAAAAAAATCGCTTATTACTAAACAGGTTAGTAAACAAGAAGCTCTTATAAAACAGTAATAATTTTAAAAAATCTCATAAAATAATAAAGAGGCATTAAGCCTCTTTATTATATAGAAGTTATGCATTGATCTTTTATTTTTAAATAATAAT
>JAZDPZ010000066.1:0-2149 GCA_043797105.1 bacterium
TATAAGAATTATACAATAATTCTATTAATATTAGATAGAGAGTATGGTATATTGTGCGGGGGTAAAAATATGTTAGATATTTCGAAAATTTGCGATGCATTTTCGGGGCTATCAGATTCATCTTCTTCAAAAGAAAATTCAAAAATTTGTGATTCTCTTCTAGGATCAATATTTGACAGAAAATCAGATATAGCAGTAGTTGATTCTTTTGGAAATAAAAATATCGATGTTGACGGCGATAAAGAACCGGATATTTCACATGGCGAGTCTATAACAAGGATGATTAAAGGAAAAAATCCTGATGCAGAAGTGAGTAAATTTGAAGGAGAATCACCTGAAGACTTTAATAAAAGCTGTGAAGAAATTGCGGATCGAGTTAAAAATGGTGAAGAAATAGACGGCGTAAATATGTCACTGGCTCAGGAAATGAATATAGACGAACTTGCCGAAAAAACTGATCTTCCATTAGACAAGGATAATTTGAGTGAGTATAAAGATGAAATTAAGCAAAAAATGAAAGAATCTGATGATCCTAAGCTGCAAACAGCGTCACAAGAGATTGAAAGTATTGAAAAAATAACTGAAACAGGCACACCTGTATATATAAGTGGTGGAAACAGCGGAGAAGAAGGTATGAATCTGTTTAATTTAGCTGACGGCACTGAAAATATCGGCTCAAAGAATGCAGATTACAGCGCTTCTAACTCTCTTATTGACAAATACGAAAAAGGGGATTATCAATCAAAAAAAGTTTCAGGAGGATATGATTTTACGGATGACGGTGAAGCTGATGTTTCAGACAGTGAAGTTTCCGGAGGCACACCTATAGATGAGCCTTATTTATCAGGCACATCATATTCATCTCCGACAGCATTGGCAGAAGATACCACCAAAGATTCTGTATGTGATAAAATAGGAAGTCTGTTAAGCCTAGTCTGTTAACATATTTTTTCTATTTTAGGCAAATTGGCTTTTTCTAAAAGCCGATTATTTTGCTTAATGATAATGTTGCTGCAAAAAATTGCAGTAATTTATAAATTTCCAGGTAACAACCGGACCTGAAAATTACAGAATTAGAGGATAATCTTTCAATCCCGGGTAATAATTCGGCAATATCAGCCAATTTTCTATCAACAAACTCTAATTCTAAAATATAAGGAGAAGTTTCTTTATATAAACTCCAGTTTTGAGGATTTTGTAATGTATCGAGAACAGAGTTTTTTAAATCCCTGAATAATTCTTCATTTGGTCTGCATATTGCTGCGGTTGTTGATATTGCTGTTTTAGTGCATACTGTTTTTATATTGCCTATAGCATTTATTGCCTGAGAGCAGGTTATGTTATCTCCTGTTAAAAAAGCTACAGGAACATCAAGTAATCCTGCATATATAGCATTAAGTTCAATTTCGCCTATTAAATTATTGTTTAATTTAACAGTATTGAATATTGTTGAAAAAGTATGAGCTAAAACAGCATTTAAAGAGCCGGCTTTAGCATGATAATCCGCAAAAAACACACATGAATAGGTTTTGTCTAAGCCTGCAAGCATGGAAACAGGTTTTGGTTTGCCTGTAATTAACTGAACTTTAGGGCTTAATTCTGATAAATGAAGGTTTTCCATAGATCCATGGGCGTCATTTATGGTGATTAAATCTACATTAGCCTCGATCAATGATTCAATAATACAGGTAAGCTCTTCATACTGTTGTTTTTGAGCTAAATAATATGATTCTCCGCCAAGATTTACCACCTGATGAGGATAAACCACGCCGTTAGTTCCTTCAAAATCAACAGAAATATATATTTTAAGCATTTATTTAAACTAAGCCTCAATAAAAAGTCTTGAACCAAGAATAATAGGTTTACCGTTTGGAGTATAACCTCCAAAAATACCGCCTGGAACAGGTTTATTTTTTCCATAACTGCCTGAGTTATTTGTATTTCCTAAAAAATGACTGGAAAAAGAGTTTTGATTACTTGTTTGAGAAGTAAAATTTAAAGGAGAAGAGCGAAATAAAGTATTAACAAAATTTTTAAAATTAACAATCATCTTAATCCTCCGTGCCTAATGCACATTCATAGGCTACTAATCATTCCAGACGAGGACTTATGGAAGCACCTCAGGTGCCTAAGGGTAGCTAAGCTACAT
>JAZDPZ010000067.1:0-7687 GCA_043797105.1 bacterium
TCTAACGCTTCTATGCATATATTTAAATCTATTTTTTCTGCGATTCCAACAGCAAGAGCGGCAAGCGCATTATAAACACTAAATTGTCCAGGCATTTGAAGATTAATTATTTTACTGCCAACAGGAGTTTTACACTCAAATTTAGAACCAGCCAGAGAGAATTCTATGTTTTTTGCCATAATATCAGCATTATTTCTGATTCCGTAGGTTAAAATCCTGATTCCTGCAGGAATAATCTGAATAAAGCTATTCGCGCTTTCATCATCATTGTTAATTACAGCATATTTATCAGCTTTATTATTTTCTTTTAAAGAGCTAAAAAGCTTGCTTTTAGCTTTAAAATAATTATCCATAGTAATATGATAATCAAGATGATCCTGTGTAAGATTAGTTAGAACAGCAGCATCAAACTGACATTCACTGACTCTGTGCTGTTCAAGAGAATGTGAGCTAACTTCCATTACCACATGATTTATTCCTTTGTCTAATATAGCTTTTAAAGATTGTTGAAGGTCCGGAGCCTGCGGGGTAGTATGTTTTGTAGAAATATATTCGTCTTTTGAGGAAAATCTTTGTCCGAGAGTACCTATTAAACTACAGCTAATACCTGCTTTTTCAAAAATATTTTCTACAAGATGAGTAACAGTAGTTTTTCCGTTTGTGCCTGTTATACCGATTAATCTTAAATTTTGAGAAGGAAAATTATAAAATATAGCAGATATTTGAGACAATGCAAGTTGAGTATCTTTAACAATAATAATAGGAATACTTATATTTTTTATATTTTTTTGCGCTATAATTGCTAAAGAGCCTTTTTCCTGCGCCTGAGCCGCAAAATTATGTCCGTCTGTATGTTCACCAACAAGACAAACAAATAAATCACCCTGTTTAGTTGTTTTTGAATTATATGATATTTCTTTAATTTTAATTTCTTCTAAATTTAAATTAACAGAATTAATTATTTCCTGTGGTTTTATATATTCTATAATTTTGTTTAAGTTTATCAATTTAATATCTCCTCTGTAATATGGAGAGGTGGTTCAGCCGCTTAATATTCAATGCCTTTTCTTGCATGAACTCCAACATCCCAGTAATGCTTAATGGGTTTAATTTCAGAAACCAGATGAGCAAGCTCTATAATTTCAGGATGAGCATGCCTGCCTGTTAATACAATCTCTAATTCAGGAGGCTTATTTTTTAAAAAATTTTTCATATCTTCCAGATCAATTAATCCGAGTTCAATTGCAATATTTGCTTCATCAAGAACGATAAGCTGATATTTTCCTGTTTTTACAGCTTCTTTTGTAATATTCCAACCATTTGCAATTTCTAATTTATCAGCTTCACTGATATTATTTGAATAAATAATCCTGTTTAATCCTGCTTGCACAATATCCAGATTATTCATAAGTTTTGGACTTAATTCCCTGAAAGAATATAATTCTCCGTATCTGTCTCCTCCTTTTGCAAACATAATAATAAGAACTTTCCAGCCACGACCAAGAGCCCTCATAGTTAAACCCAATGAAGCGGTTGTTTTTCCTTTTCCGTCTCCTGTGTATACTTGAATATAACCTCTTTGAGCAAAAGAAGGATTAACAAGTTCAGGAATTTGAGGGAGATTAGTTTTTCTTAAATCATTTGACATTATTTCAGGAATCTATTTTGTCGATATTAATTCGCGCGTTATCAATTATAGCCAGAAAAGCATCTACTATAACCGGATCAAATTGAGCGCCGGCAGATTTTTTAATTTCTTTTATTGCCGCTTCATGAGATAATCCTTTACGATAAGCTCTATCAGAAGTCATACCGTCATAAGCGTCTGTTACTGAAATAATTTTAGCGCCCACAGAAATTTCTTCTCCTTTTGCTCCATAAGGATAACCACTGCCATCAAAACGTTCATGATGAAATTTTACTATTTCAATTACAGATTCAAGCTGTTTAATTTCTTCTAAAATCTTAACTCCCAAATCCACATGTTTTTTTACATAATCATATTCTTCCAGAGAAAGATTTCCCGGCTTGTTAAGTATGTTTTCAGGGATTCCTATCATTCCGATATCATGCAATAATCCGGCAAGCTCAAGCCTGCTTAGCTCAATATTTGATAAGCCCAAAGATTTTCCTGTTTCCAAAGAATAATAAGTAACTCTTTTGCTTCTTCCAAAGGTAAATGAATCTTTTGCGTCGAGAGCTTCGGTAATAGCCATAATTGTACCTGAAAACAGCTCCTTTAAATCAAGAACCAACTCTTGATTATCCATATTTAACTGATAAATCTCCAGGCTTGAATTAATTATATTAAGTAATTCTCCGGGATCCCAGGGTTTTCTAAGATATCTGTTAATTTTCCCGGTATTTATGGCATTTGTTAATATATTTACATCTGTATAAGCAGTAACCAAAATTCTTATAGAATCCGAAGATATATCCAAAGTTTTTTTAAAAAACTCTACTCCATCCATCCCTGGCATTCTATAATCAGAAATAATCAGATCAATTTTTTGATTTTTAAGAATCTCAAGAGCATCAAGCCCTGAAGTTGTCGAAAAAACATTGAAATTTTTTCTTAAAGTTCTTTTAAACAACTGCAAATTGTCTATTTCATCATCAATAACTAAAACATTATATTTCATAAATTAATTATTTCACTTCAACAGGAATTTTAATAGTAAATTTGGTTCCTTTATTTTTTTGGCTTTCTACATTTATAGTGCCATTATGTTTATTGATTATTTTATAACTGATTGATAATCCTAAACCGGTTCCCTGTCCAACAGGTTTTGTTGTAAAGAAAGGATCAAAAATCTTTGATAAATATGCTTCATCAATACCTGATCCATTATCTTCAAACTCCATTATAATATTATTATTTTCAAAATGGGTTCTTATATAAACATCCCCTGTATCAGGTATAGCTTGAGCTGCATTATCCAAAACATTTAAAATCACCTGATTTAACTGTCCCGCATAACAGGACAATTTAGGCACATCTCCGTATTCCTTATGAATAACAATTCTGTTCTTATATTTATTGCGAAGAATATTTAAAGTGCTTTCTATTCCTTCATGAATATCTATTTCTTTAATTACAGCTTCATCAACCCTTGAAAAATTCCTGAGATCAAGAACTATTTGTTTGCATCTTTCAGAGCCGTCTTTGCAGCTCCTTATTAAAGAAGGCAAGTCTTCAACAATAAATTCATAATCAAGCTCATTTTTAATATTGTTTATTTCCTGATTATTTTCAAAAGGAAGTTTTTCATCTGATTTTTTGTATTCTTCAATGATTTTTATCAAATTATTAGTATAAACTTTTAAATGATCAAGATTTCCATAAATAAAGTTAATGGGATTATTTATTTCATGAGCAACCCCAGCTACTAATTGTCCTAATGATGTCATTTTTTCATTATGAATCAGCATAGTCTGAGTTTCCTGAAGTTCTTTATAAGCTTTTTCGAGCTGTAAATTCTTTAAAGCCAGTTCATTTGTCCTATCTTTGACTTTTTGCTCAAGAGAAGAATATAAAATATCAAGTTTTTCAGCCATTTCATTAAATGATTTAGCGAGTTTATCAATTTCATCTATTTTTGAAGAGGAAGCTCTATATTTTAAATTTCCCCTAGAAAATTCCTCTACTCCGCCTACAAGCTCTTTAATCGGTTTTGTAACAAATCTTGCCAGTATAAATGCCAAACCAAATCCGGAAACTATAAAAATTCCAGCTAAAACCAAATTTCCGTTTAAAAGAATATTTATCAAATCTATAAGGGCATTATTATCAAAAAAACCAGTTACTATAATAAAATCATTATCAACATTTTTATATATTTCTTTGATATATTCAGGCTTAATATTTTTAAATTTATTACTAAATACAGTGCTTAACCAGGGATTGCCTATTACGGTTTTTGTATTTATCAAATCATCTACACTAGACCATTTATATATATTTGTTTTTTTATCAATAACACCCATATATAAAACCAGATTATTTTTTATTAAACTTTCTGAAATGCTGCTTAAATTTGAAAAATCTCTTTTTTTTATATCACTTTCTGATCTTTCAAAAATTACATTTGCTATTGATTTGTAATTAATATCTCTGACCATATTTGCTATTGACATATAATTAATATCTTTGTCTATTCGGGTTTGCTCGGTTAATGCAATTCCGGCAAAAATATAATAGCCTGACATAAAAATAACTGTCGTAAAAATTGACAGGCTTATAAACGAAGCAAATACATTTACTAAAGCTCTTTTATTTTTTTTAAATGTTCCAAACCCAAACACTTGTTTCAATTTCATTTTTTATCCTTAAAATTTATTCATTATCAATATTATCAAGATCATTAATTAACAAATCATCAATTAAAAGATCAGAATCTTTTTTATTTTTTTCTGTTTCTTCTTTTTTAGGATTAGACGTTTCAAAAATTTTACCTATAAAAAATCCAAAAAAACCTGATATAATGGCTCCTATACTGCTGAGCTTGAGGGCATGAATTACCGCATCAGGTTCCAGAGACATTGATTTTAATAATACTACAGAACCAACGATTAACATAACACTGCTTGAAAACATCAACATAAACCTACCAGCGAGTTTAATATGACTTACCTCCGTAATTTTAGCAAAATACCCCTGATTTTATATCTTTATACTTAAGTTCCAATTGCCTTTTGAAGCATAATTGGATTATTGTTATTCTGTCAAGATTGGCTAATTCTTTAAAACGACCTGATAAAAGGATTTCATTATTATTTTGACAATTTTTATCTATTCTGAGAATTTCCAGCATGCCTGTTATATTTTTTTTGTCAAAAACTTCAAATTCAATCCCAAATAAAACGCCTTTATCAAAGATTTTTGGAGATATTAGCTGCATGCCTCCACCGCTTAAATTTTTAGTCATTAAAGTAATTTTATTTTCAGGATTATTAAGTTCCGTTAAATTAACAGGGATATTAATATCAACTCTTGAATATTCTCTTCTTTGTATATAACTAAATTCTTCAGGAATAACAAGATAAACAGAATTACCTTCTATTTTTGCAATTTCGGTCTCAGTCTTTATAAGACAGATTTCAGTAAATATAATAATCTCCACTACAGTATTAACTTCAAAAAAATTATTTTTTTGAAAAGATACTATAAAATATGGGGATTCAATTTTTGTAATTATTCCAGTTGAAATTTTTTTAATCTCTTTAGGAATAATCTTTAGTTTTTGATTAATTTCTAAAGGATACATCCAAATACTTTCTGTAAAAACAAAATAAATTTATAACACTAATTCTCTAGTATATTCTAATATACATAAAATAAAGTAGCAAATGTGAATTAGTATTAAATAATATTGCCTAAAGATAAACTGTTTTGGTTATAAATAATTACCGTGTTATTAAAGTTAAGCACTTCAATAGATTTTTTAACCTGTTTATCCTGAACCACTAAATAGATTTTTCCATTTATAAATTCTACAAAGTGATAAGTGGCAGCCAAAATACCAACTCTTATGCTGTTAAGAAAGTTCAATTCAGTTAAATCTAAAATAATATTATTACAACGTTCTTTTGAAATAAAAATTTTAATTTCTTCAACTAAATTTTCAACGTTCTTAAATTCTGAATCAGTTGGTCTTATAAGGACAATATTCTTTTTTAAATAAAAAACTTTTAAGAGCATAATCTCCTGACTCTACAAATTAACTAAAATTACTTTCATATCCTTACGAGCTGCGTAGCAGCCTTAGAGCCTCCCCTCAGCTAAGCGTGAGGGATGACAGGATAGTTACCCTTCTACTATATATATCGAGACTTTGTTAAAAAACTTTAATATTTTTTATAATTTCTTAATATTTCTTGTATAGAGCATAATTCACTGATTGTATTTTATTTTTAACCGCAATAATATAATTAAAGAAATAAAATTATTATAAAAAATTTCTGTTTGGAGGTAAAAAGTGGTAAATACTTTAACACAAATAAGTGAATTACAAAGACATATACTTGAATCAGCTAAAGAAGTTCTGGAGATAGAAGCTGCATCTGTAACAAAATTAATAAATAGGCTAGGAGATCCGTTTTTAAAAGCCATTGAAATTTTATACGGTTGTAAAGGCAGGGTCATTGTTACAGGCATGGGAAAATCAGGAATCATTGGAAAGAAAATTGCAGCTACATTTTCAAGCACCGGTACACCTTCATTCTTTTTACATCCAGCGGAAAGCACACATGGCGACTCCGGAGTTCTTACAAGAGAAGATGTGATTCTTGCTATTTCAAACAGTGGTGAAACAACAGAATTATTATATTTGTTGCCTTTAATTAAGAGATTTGACATAAAATTAATTGCATTGACCGGTAAAATTAATTCAACTCTCGCTCAAAAAAGCGATATTACCCTGGATCTTTCAGTAGAAAAAGAAGCTTGTCCTTTTGGGCTTGCTCCAACTGCAAGCACAACAGCTGCTTTAGCTATGGGAGACGCTCTTGCTATCTGTTTATTACAAAAAAAAGGCTTCACTCAGGAAGATTTTTTACTCTTCCATCCTTCCGGATCTCTTGGAAAAGGACTTTTTTGGAAAGTAGAAGATTTAATGATTAGCGGTGATAAACTGCCAATAATAAAAGCTGAAAGCAAGTTTCAAAAAGCTGTTGTGGAAATTTCAGATAAGCGGCTCGGGCTGGCAATTGTAGTGGATGAAAATAATAAATTGCAAGGAATACTTACTGATGGAGATATAAGACGAACTTTAACGGAATATAGAGAGGTTTCCAACCTAAAAGTAAAAGATGTAATGACTAAAAATCCAAAAATCATAGAAAAAGAGGATTTAGCAGCTAAAGCTTTACAAATAATGGAAAAATATTCAATTACTTCTATAATTATATTAAATAATGATGGCTGTCCTGAAGGAGTAATACATATTCATAATTTACTTAAAGCCGGAGTAGCCTAATATATTTATACAAGTCCACAATAATTTTATTTATTCGGAGATAATATAAAATGGATAATTTAATAGAAAAAGTATTGCAAATAAAACTTATCGCTTTTGATGTTGACGGTGTATTAACTAATGGTGAAATTATATACACTGATAAAGGCGATGAATTAAAGATTTTTGATGCAAAAGACGGTCAAGGTATATGTATGCTTAGAGCAGAAGGATTTATTACGGCAATTATTACAGCTAGAAGTTCGTCTATAATTGAAAGAAGAGCAAGAGATCTTGATATTTTGCATATATATCAGGGAATTAAAAATAAATTAAATGCGATAGAAGACCTTATGAGCCTTTATAAACTTGATTTTTCTCAGATTGCTTATATAGGAGATGATATACCTGATATTTGTATCTTAAAAAAAGTGGGGCTTTCTTTTTGTCCTGCTGACGCTGTTGAGGAAGTTAAAAAAATTTGTAGCTTTATATCAACAAAACAGGGAGGGAAAGGCGCTGTTAGAGAAATATCCGATTTTATCCTGACAAACAAAAAAAGTTCTGTTACTTTGAATATGCTTAAGACGAATTAACGGAAGTTTGACACCTTAAAAACACCAAAATCGTCCATAGCAAGGAATTAGACGATTTTTTAGAAACGTAGGGGCGATGTTTTGCTTCCCTATCTATAAATTGTTTTTGCAGGTACTGCTGCTTTTACTGCCTTG
>JAZDPZ010000068.1:0-59389 GCA_043797105.1 bacterium
AGACTTTAAACAAGCTGTTTTTGATTTTTTAGACAATCTAAAGAATTGTAAAGACGAGTTAAAACAATTTATCGGAAGCAAACTTCATTTATTGGAGCCTGTTTTCACCTAAAACCACAAATTTAATTTGAGATTAGTATAACGGCAGGTAATGATAAATTTTTTGTGTTAATTTATTAGTATGTTTACAGGTATTATTGAAGAAATCGGCATAATTAAATTTATTGAAAGAAAAAGACATGGCGCGGTTATTTCAGTTAATTGCGCTAAAGTCCTCAATGATTTGAATATTGGCGACAGCATTGCAATTGACGGAGCATGTCAAACTGTGTCCGAATTTGGGAATAATTATTTTAGTATTGAAGCATCACAGGAAACTCTTAATTTAACTACTTTAAAAAATTTTCAACCCGGATTCAAAGTTAATTTAGAAAGAGCAATGCCTGTAAATGGCAGATTTGGCGGACATATAGTTACAGGGCATGTTGATGGGGTCGGAACTTTCGAAAAAAAAATAAATCAGGGTTTAGCAGACTTATATTATTTTTCAGCTCCGGAAAATATCGCTAAATATATGGTTTATAAAGGCTCTGTCTGTATTAACGGCATTAGCTTAACTGTTGCTTCTTTGAAAAAAAATATTTTCAGTGTTTCAGTTATTCCAATGACCGCAAAATCAACAAATTTAACTTATTTAAAAGCAGGGGACAACGTAAATCTCGAATCAGATATACTTGCAAAATATATTGAAAAGTTTGTATCTAAAGATAATAATGTTACTGGTAGTATTGATATTGGATATTTGGAGAAACATGGATTTATACAGTAAAACAGAAAATATTGAACCTGTTTTTGATTCACCTGACGAAGCTATTCAGGATATTAAAGACGGAAAAATGGTCATTGTGGCTGATGATGAAAATAGGGAAAATGAAGGTGATCTTATTTGCGCGGCAGAAAAGATTACTCCTGATATTATAAACTTTATGGCAAAGGAAGGCAGAGGATTAATATGCCTTACTCTGACAAAAGAAAGAACAAAAGAACTTGAATTAACCCAGATGGTAAGCAATAATACCGAATCACACAATACAGCTTTTACTGTAAGCGTTGATGCTTCAAATATTTTTGGAACTACAACCGGCATTTCAGCTCAGGACAGAGCTACTACTATCAAAGTTGCCATTGATCACTGCACAAGACCTTCGGATTTAAGGAGACCCGGTCATATATTTCCTCTTGAAGCCAAAGAAGGAGGAGTGCTGGAAAGAGTCGGGCAAACTGAAGCAAGTGTTGATCTTGCAAAGTTAGCCGGATTATATCCTGCCGGTGTTATTTGTGAAATTTTAAATCCTGACGGCACTATGGCAAGAAGAAATGACCTTGTAAAATTTGCTAAAGAGCATAATTTAAAATTTATTACAGTTGCCCAGCTTATAAAATACAGACTAAAAAAAGACAGAATAGTAAAAAGAATAACAAAAGCCAAACTGCCAACAGCTTTTGGTGAATTTGACATATACGGATACCTTAATGAACTTGATAAAATAGAACACGTTGCTCTTGTTAAAGGAGAGTTATCGGATTTTAGCGCAAATATTCCTATTGTCAGGATGCACAGCGAATGTTTGACAGGCGATATTTTTAACAGTTTAAGGTGTGATTGCGGAAGTCAGCTCAAATCAGCCCTTAAGCTAATTAGTCAGGAAGGATTCGGTGTTTTTGTATATTTAAGATCACACGAAGGAAGAGGCATAGGTTTATTAAATAAAATAAAAGCTTATGCTCTACAGGAACAAGGGCAGGATACTGTTCAGGCAAATTTGTCTTTGGGCTTTGCTCCTGATTTAAGGGATTATGGAGTTGGAGCGCAAATTTTGCTCGATCTTGGAGTGAAAAAATTTAAACTTATTACAAATAATCCAAGAAAAATTATCGGTCTTGAAGGATATGATCTTGAAATTGCGGACAGGATTGCTTTACCTGTATGCAAAAACGAATATAACGAAAAATATTTAAATACAAAACGGGATAAATTAAATCATTTATTATAAAAATTATATACTTAACTAAAGATGGAGAAAAATATGGTTAATGTTTATGAAGGCAAGCTAACAGCAGGAAAAGAAAAATACGGCATAGTAATCGGCAGATTTAACGAGTTTATTGGCTCAAAATTATTAAGCGGCTGTATTGACATGCTTTTAAGGCATGGGGTATCTGATGATTCTATAGATGTTGTCTGGGTTCCTGGGGCTTTTGAAATACCCCTTATCGCCAATAAATTGATGGAATCCGGTAAATATGCAGCAATAATATGTCTTGGGGTAATAATCAAAGGCGATACTCCGCATTTTCAATATGTTGCATCAGAATTAGCCAAAGGTATTGCTCATGTCAGCTTACATAGTAAAAAACCTGTTATATTTGGGGTTTTGACTACGGATAATATAGAACAGGCAATAGAAAGATCAGGCACAAAATCAGGAAATAAAGGCGCAGATGCTGCAAAAAGCGCTATTGAAATGGTAAATCTCCTTAATTCAATTGAAATTGATGATAAAAAGCAGCAAAATCATAAATTATAATCAGAAACTAATTTTTTTGAAGGATAATAAAAAATTGCATTACTGGTAATCTATAATGAAAAAATTACCATTAATTTATAATTTTTTAAGAAAAATTCAAGTTTTTTAAATTTTAACCGATAAATATATTAGAGGGTTATGAAAAAGGTAAAGGAATAAATGCTTTCCAAGAAAAGTAAAAAAAAATTACTAATTGCAATGATTATTGGCGCAGTTTTTGCTTTTGCAATATATGATAATTTAAAAAAAACAAAGATTCCGGAGCCAAATTTTAATATCCCGAATAATGCTAATCTCTTGGCGCAAAAACTTCCTGTTCAAGCTCCTCCTAAACTTGTAAAAGTTGTAGCGGTAAAAAATGATCAAAAAGCCGGGACCAAATTAACTGCTGATATGATTGAAATCAAAGAAATAGGACTTGAAAATGCTCCAAAAGATAGTTTTAGTGATATTAACGCTGTAATTGACAAGGTAGTTTCAAAAAATGTGCTTGCAAATGAAATTTTGATTGCATCTATAGTTCAAAAATCTAAAAATCTTCCTATACCTGTTGATATGAGGTCTATAACTATTCCGATTGAATATATACAAGGTCTTTCATCTTATATTTCAGTAGAGTCAAAAGTAGATATTATTTCTGCTTCAAAAGAAGCTGATGCTATGCCTCCGTTAATTCTCCAAAATACAAAAATAATATCTTTAGAAAGTTCACAAGGAAGTTTTACTGATAATTCCATTTCAATTGCTCAAGCTTCGGCAATTACATTTGAAATTCCTGCAAAATTTGCATCAAGACTGGTTAAAGCTATGATAGACGGAAAATTGCAAATAATATGCAGGGGTTTAGGTGATAACAAAATTATTTCTGAAGGAGGTTCTTCTCCCGCTTCAAAAAAAATCACTATTCCTCCTCCTCCATTCGATATTGAGTCTTTAAAAAACAGGGGTTTTAATACTTTGCCTGAACCGGCAGCACCCTTTAATCCCACTCCTAAAAAAGTAGAAATTATACAGTCAAATGTTAAGAGTGAGTTAACTTTTGATAATGATTTATAAGAGGTAATTTTAAGAAATTGATAAAAAAATTAATAAAAAATAACATATCGAATTTTAGATTGCTTCGTTTCGCTCGCAATGACATTAGTATAATATTATTTTTAGCTGTCTTTCTGATTAATAGTGTGTGTTTTGCCGCTAATTTGCCTGATATTAGAGGTTTAAATATTGATCCTGTTTCTATTCAGCAGGATAATTATCAAAAATCTTTTCAAAAAAATTCAACCAAAAATCAAAAAAAAATCTTTCCAAAAATCAGAATCTTATTCTGGAAGTTCAGCTACTTTAAGAGGAGGGATTTCCGAGCTGGTTGCATTTGTTGGAAAATCACAGCTGATTAGATTTGATGAACCTATTAAAAGATTATCTATAACAAGCCCGGCTCTTGCTGATATAATACTGCTTTCACCGCAGGAAATGCTGTTAAATGGTAAATCAACTGGTGTAACAAGCTTGATTATATGGGGTGAAACCGGAGATCCCGTATTTTTTGATCTTAATGTTAAAAATGATCCTGCCTTGGTTTTAAATGCTATTAAATCAATAACGCCTAATGAAAATTTAAATTTAAAATTTATGGGAAATTCTATTATTCTTTCAGGGAAAGTTTCTTCTATTTTAAAAACAAATAAAATAAAAAGTTTAGTGGAGGCTTATGGCTTTAAACTGGTAGATTTAGCAGAAAGTTTAACTCCTCAGGTTGTTTTAGAGATTAAAGTAGCTGAAGCGAGCAGATCTTTTACAAAAGGATTTAGCGGAAACTATGGTTACAGTGATATGGCATCTTCATTTCCTGGAAATTTTAATATTCAGAATACTAATCCTCTTGAACCAGGATATGGAGGAACTTTTTCAGGTTCTTCCAGCGGTATACAATTTTTTGTTCACAGACCAAATGATAAACCTTATTTAAGTATTTCATCTGTTTATACAGCGGCTGAATCAAGAGGACTTATTAAAACTCTTGCTGAACCTAAACTGGTTGCAGCGCATGGAAGCTCAGCCAGCTTTAATGCGGGCAAAGAACTTCCTGTTCCTTCAGGAACTACTGAAAATGGATCAGTAACCTTTGAATATAAAAATGTCGGTGTTAATGTCGAGTTTAAACCAATTGTTCTTGAAGAAACCAATAGAATTTTGCTGGATATTAGCCCGGAAGTGAGTGAACCGGATTCAAGCACAGCTTTAGGACAAGTAGGCGGTATTTCAATATACGGATTTAAAACAAGAAAAGCTAAAACAACCGTTGAATTAAATGATGGGCAAACTTTGGTTATAGCCGGACTGCTTCAGAGATCAGACGCTTCAAATAAAACACTAATACCAATAATGGGAGATATTCCGATTATTGGAAAATTATTCAGCAGTAATAATTTTAATAAAGGAGAAACCGAGCTTGTGATTTTCGTAACTCCCAGAATTATCATGCCAAATAGCATCAAAGAAAATGGGGTTTAATATATGGACTTAATACCGGCGATTATAATTGATACTGATGATGGAGCAAGATATACTTTAAAAACTAATGTTGAAGCTTCAAATATCATGAAGGTTATTGGGGATTATAATAACCATGTAGCCGGATATAATGCTGTTATTCAGGAAAAACCCGCGGTAGTTTTTCTTGATGTGTCTGAAAATTTAAATCTTTCTATTGAGATAATAGAAAAAATTTGCTTACATCATAGATTCTGTATAATTTTTGTTTCTTCTTATGAAAGCAGCCCGGAAATTATAATAAAAGCCATGCGAGCAGGAGCAAGAGAATTTTTAACCAAGCCTATTGATTCTCATGTCTTGATGGCAGCTCTTAAAAAAGCTAAAACGCTTTTAACTGCCGATCCTACTTATAGTCAATCCAGTAAAATATTTACGGTATTTAGCAACAAAGGCGGTATTGGCAAAACAACAATAGCTACTAACCTTGCTGTAAGCTTAGCTGACATTACCGGAAAAAAAGTGGCATTAGTTGATTTGAACCTACAGTTAGGCGATATAACAACTTTTTTGGATATAAGTCCTTCTTTTGATATTTCTTATGTTGTAACTCAGTTAAGCAGAGTTGATGAAGCTTTTTTACTAAGCACCCTTGAAAAATATAAAAATAAAGAATTATATATTCTTGCTGATCCTCCTTATTTGGAACAAGCGGAAGAAATAACTTCTGAACAGGTAGCAACGGTTTTAAGCATATTAAAATCAGTATTTTCTTATGTAGTAATTGATACAAGCAGTAATTTTGATAATCAAACTTTATGCGCTCTTGACATGGCTGATAATATATTGCTTGTATCAATGATTAATCTGCCTTCAATAAGAAATTCTCAAAGATGCTTAGAATTATTTGAACGTCTTAATTACACTAAAGATCAAACTAAATTAATTATAAATCGTTATGTGCCTGATAATGAGATAACTGTAGAAGATGTGGAAGATGCTCTTGGACACTCAATATACTGGAAAATTCCAAATAATTATTTTACGGTTATATCTTCAATAAACAGAGGAATACCTCTTTCAATGCTTGAAGCTGATTCAAATATCAGCAAAAATTTTATGGAACTGGCTGCTCTATTGAGTAATACAGTTTTAGCTACAGATAAAGCAAATGAAAAAAGTGAAAAATCTTTATTTAAATTTAATATATTTAAATTTTTTGGTAAAAACAAGTAACTCTTTTACAAACATTTAATTTAGGAGAATCGGACTATGTCTCTTAAAGATCGTCTAAATAAAGAATCGGATGAATCTATATCTCAAAAAGAATCATTTAAAGCTTATATTTCTTCTACTGATTCAACTTCATCTGAACTCCAGTCATTAAAGGAGAAAATACATTCTAAGCTCATTGATAGAGTTAATTCGATTGTCACATGGGATAAATATACTGATGAAGAGCAAAAGCAGTTTATAAGACAGTTTATTGAAAAATGCCTGGCTTCTGATTTTGTATCAATACCTTTAAGCAGAAATGAAAGGGAATTATTAATACGGGAGATTTTACAGGAAGTAAAAGGTTATGGACCACTTGATCCACTTTTGCTTGATATGACAGTATCAGATATCCTTGTAAATGGCGCTAAACATGTCTATGTTGAAAAAGCGGGAAAATTACAGAAAACAAACATTACATTTAAAGATGATACTCATTTAATGAATATTATCGAGAGAATTGTTTCAAAAATTGGAAGAAGAATTGATGAAAAATCTCCAATGGTTGATGCCAGACTTCCCGACGGTTCAAGGGTAAATGCTATTATTCCTCCTCTTGCTATTGATGGTCCATCTTTATCTATAAGAAGGTTTAAAATTAATATTGCAAATTTGGACAGTCTGCTTCAATGGGGATCTATGACTACTGCTATGGCTGAAACTTTAAAAACAGCCGTTAAAGGCAGATTAAATATAGTGATATCAGGAGGAACCGGCGCCGGTAAAACAACTCTTTTAAACAGTCTTTCAACTCAAATTCCGGATGATGAACGTATTGTTACAATAGAAGATTCTGCTGAGCTTGCTCTTCAACAGGAACATGTCGTAAGGCTTGAAACCAGACCTCCAAATATTGAAGGAGAAGGCGCCATAACTACAAGAGATTTGGTTATAAATTCCCTTAGAATGCGACCTGACCGTATTATAATTGGAGAATGCAGAGGAGCAGAAACTTTGGATATGCTACAAGCTATGAATACAGGACATGATGGTTCATTAACTACTCTCCATGCCAATACTCCCAGGGATGCAATAAGCAGACTTGAGACTATGGTTATGTTTTCAGGAGTTGAACTTCCTGAAAAAACTATCAGAACCCAACTAAGCTCTGCCATTAATATTATAGTGCAGGTAAGCAGGCTTAGTGACGGATCTCGCAGAATTACATATATAACAGAAATAGTCGGCATGGAAGGAAATATTATCACCATGCAGGATATATTCAAATGGGAACAATATGGTATTGATGAAAACAACAGGGTAGTCGGCTGTCATATGGCTACGGGCGTTAGACCTAAATTTATAGAAAAATGTAAAGCTAAAGGTATGGATATATCAGGAGATATTTTTGATACAAAAACACCTCCGGTTTATCTATGCAATAATCCGCCAAATAAAAAAATGATGCATTTTAAAAGAGATGCGCGTTGAGATAACATTGAGATAACAAATGAATTTTAATTTATTAATTATTATTATTATTGGAATAATAGCTGTTTGGTTTATCTTAGGTATGGAAGATGGCGAAAATGACTCAGCTGGCATAGATAAACGACTTTCTGAGATCAAAAATAGAACTAAAGGCATTACTAATGCTGAACAAACAGCAAAAAAAAACATTGCGAGTATTCTTCTTGAAGATACAGAATATAAAATCAGCTTGTTGGGAAATATACTCAAAAATATTAAAATTACTGATAAAATCAAAAAAATGTTGAAAATTGCAGGTATAAGAATTACTGTTGATATTTTTTTGTTAATATCAATAGGATGTGGCATTCCTTTTTTTCTGCCGGTATTTATTGTATCTCCGGCAAAAGCAGCTTTGTTTATTCCTATTGGAGTGATTTTTATATTCATTCCTTTTGTTATTGTTAAATCAAAAAATAAAAAAAGACTGCATATGTTTACCCAGCAATTTCCTGAAGCATTAGGATTAATGTGCAGTTCTTTAAGAGCAGGACATTCTTTAGTAGCTTCATTTCAAATGATTGTGCAGGAAATGCCTGATCCTATTTCACAAATTTTTAAAGTTGTAGTAGATGATGTTGCGCTTGGCAGAGATACAAGAACAGCTCTTGAAAATATGGTGGAATATATGCCGGATAGTATGGATTTACGATTTTTCGTCACAGCAGTTCTTATTCAGAGAGAAATAGGCGGTAATTTAACAGAAATTCTTGATAGTCTAAGTTTTACCATAAGAGAAAGATTTAGATTACTTGGACAAATTGCAACTCAAACAGCCCAGGCAAAACTTTCAGGCATTGTTTTGGGACTTGCGCCTATTATTATCGCTTTAATATTGCTCGTTTTAAATCCAGCATACCTGGAAGCTTTATATAAAACATTAATGGGAATAATAGCCTTGGGGGTTGCTATTGTTCTTGAACTCATAGGCTTCTTTGTAATTATGAAAATAACTCAAATTAGAGTATAAATTAAAAAATTAAGTCAGGAGACTGAAAAATATGGAACTTATAATAATTATTATTTTCACTTTTTTAATAGGTTTTGTTATTTATGTATTTTCAGGCAGTCAAAGTCTTTTACAAAAAAGATTAAAAAAGTTTGACAAGTTTAAGCCAAAGTCTTATATGGAAAATCAGTTTAAAGAATCTGATATAAAAGATAAAATTATAGAATTTGTAGAACCTATGGTTCGAAAAAATATAAAGCAGGTAAAACTGGATTCAGCAAGGCAATTATTATTACAGGCAGGTGAGCCTTATACAAACGAAGATGTTTTCAGATTTATAACAAAAAAAATAATTTATGCTGGAATAGGACTTGGGGTTGCTTTGTTTTCGGCTGTTCTAGGAGATACAGACGCAAATATCAAGATAATATTATGTATTCTTATTCCTGCGGTTTTTTATAAACTTTCTGATATGGTTTAAAACGAAAAATTAAAAAGAAAGCTGAAGAAATAACTTATAATTTACCGGATGCTCTTGATTTGTTAACTATATGCGTAGAAGCAGGATTAGGTTTGGATGCTGCGCTTACAAGAGTAGCTCAAGAACAAAAAAGAACTTCCCCTATTCTTGCAAAAGAATTTGGAAGAGTAAGTAAAGATATTCTTTCCGGAATATCAAGACAGGAAGCTTTTAGACATTTGGCAATGAGAAATAATGTGGCTGATTTAAAATCACTGGTAGCTCTTTTAATACAGACTGATAAACTAGGCACAAGCGTTGCTCAATCTTTAAGAATATATTCTGATACTGTCAGAACACGAAGAAGACAAAGAATAGAAACTATTGCCGCTAAAGCCAGCGTCAAAATGGTTATTCCTCTTGTGCTTTTTATTCTTCCCGCTATGTTTATAATAATTTTAACACCGGCAGCTCTAAGTCTAATCCAAAATTTCACAGGCGCTAATATGCTACAACAGCAATAACACAAGTTTGAAACCCTGATTTTTTCGTCCGGACCTTCAAAAAACATAGCGTTACGTCTATAATAGCTAAAATTAAAAAACAGAAGAATAAAGACGGTTCAACAAGAGACTATCTATATATAGTTGAATCATATTGGAATAAAGAAAAGAAAGCTCCCCGCCAACGTTGTATATGCTCTCTTGGAAGAATTGATACCCTTAAAGAGAAAGGTATTATTGATAAACTTATTCAAAGTCTTCAAAAATATTCTGATAAATAGATAATACTATAAAAAATAAATGTGCTGCCAAAGACCTAAGGGGGTCAAGACTATTAAGAGCCTAAAAATATGGCTTAGCCACAAAACAATGAGCTTCAATGTTTCCATTTTTATAAATAATTAAAACCCTTTTGGAATCTAAAATTTGAATATTAACTGTAGGAATAAAATTTTTTTGAGCCAGGTTTATAATTTGCGCTACAGGCAATTTGGCTATTATTTCTCTGCTTTTTAAAAGTATTATCAGATTATCCTTTTCTATTAACTCGGCTTCATAAATACCAGGCTCAATTAAGTTATTATCTTTATCATAAATAGGAATATTAAGCCTTAAAAGAGGACTTTTTGAAGGTTCAGGCAAATTAAAATATTTATCGCATTCTTTTGCGCCTGACGGATATATTGTTGAAGGATCTGCCGGGTTAATATAATTTATAATTAAAATAGCGATTATATTTTCAATCATAAATCATGATGTTTTTTTATTTGAGCAAGAGCTTGTATTAATGCAGCAGCTTTATTTTGGGTTTCAATATATTCCAGCTCGGGATCAGAATCCGCAACAATACCTGCTCCAGCCTGTATAAATATTTTATTGTCTCTGACAAGCATAGTTCTTATGGTAATTGCGGTATTTACTTCATTATTAAATCCCAAATACCCTATACATCCAGCATAAGGACCTCTTGCGGACTTTTCAAGATCAGCTATTATCTCCATTGCTCGAACTTTTGGCGCTCCTGAAACAGTTCCGGCAGGAAAACAGGCTTTTACAAGATCAATGGAACTTAAATTCTGTTTTAATTTTCCGGTAACATTAGTTACAATATGCTGAACATGAGAATATTTTTCAACTTCCATTAAATTTTGGACTTTTACAGAACCATATTCACAAACCTTGCCAAGATCATTTCTTCCGAGATCAACCAGCATAATATGTTCAGCTCTTTCTTTCGGATCATTCAGCAATTCCTGCTCCAAAGCCAAATCCATATCCGGAGTTAAACCGCGTTTTTTGGTGCCGGCTATTGGTCTAAGCTGCGCAATCCCGTTATTTGAACATTTCACCATTATTTCAGGCGAAGAACCAATTATCTGAAAACTGTCAAAATTAAGATAATATAAATACGGTGATGGATTTATGCTTCTTAAAGCCCGATATATCGTAAAAGTCTCAAGATCATCCTTTTCAACACAGAAACGTTGAGATAAAACAACCTGAAATATATCCCCTGCTTTGATATGTTCTTTAGCTTTATTTACAGCTTTAATCCATTCCTGTTTTGAAATATTTGACGAAATATCAACAGCTTCTTTTGGGTTTAAATTAAGCATTAATGGGGATAAATTATGTGAAGATGAAAGCTGGGAAAGAATCAGCTCGATATTTTCTTTGGAATTTTGATAAATTTGGTCAATATCAGTAGTTTCATCAATTAAAACATTTTTGATAACGTAAATTTTATGTTTTACATGGTCAAAAACCAATACAGTTCCTGCAACCATAAAATATGATTCAGGAAAACTTGAGCATTCTTCGATATTTTTAAAAATTTTGTTTAATCCGGGTTCAATATGCCTGACGCTGTCATATCCCAAATACCCCACAGCACCTGCGCAATAAGGAAGATCACAGCTTATGGCAGAGTATTTTGAAAAAAATTCCTTAAGTAAATCATAAGGATTATCTTTTTTCATTATAATATCATTGTCTAACACGCTAAAAACAACAGCTTCTTCTTGATCTGACCTTAAAACATACAAGGTATCCATTCCTATAAATGAATATCTTCCGCAGCTTTCACCTCTTTCTACAGATTCCAGAAGAAAGCTGTATTTTTTATCTTTACAAGTCTTATGATATGCTGAAACAGGTGTTTCAAGATCAGCAATAACTTCGCACCATATTGGTATTATGTATTTATCAGACGGATTTTTTATTAAATTTTTTATTTCTTCTTTAGACGGATAAATATTTATCATTTAAAAAACTTCCTAAAAATATTAACAATCTTTTCTCTTTTATTTGATTTATTGACTATTGGCTGATATTCATAATCTTTGATTTCAGCTGAATTTTTTAAAAATTCTATTTTAAGCTTAATATTTTCTTTATTATCATAATCAGGATTATATTTTAAAAATTTTTCAAAAGATTCTGCTGCCTCAGCGCAGTTTCCTATTTTTTCATAAATATTACCCAGATTAAAATAAACATCAGCATTATCCGGCTTTGATCTAATTACTCTTTTTAGCTCCAAAATAGCTTCTTCATATCTTTTTTCTCCAAATAAAGCAAGACCAAGATTATTTCTGTAATTTGAATTAACAGGATCAATAGAACAGGCGGTCTTAAACATTTTAACAGCTTGCGCAAGATTGCCCTGAATTTCATAAACTAAACCAAGTTCATTATATCTTTCCGCATTTCCGGGATTCAACCTGATTGATTCTTGAATATTTTTTATTGCCAGCTCAATTTCATTGTTTTCTTTAAATATTAAACCTTTTTGATAATAGGCATCCGCAATATTCGGATCATATCTAATTGTTTTATTCAAATAGTCTAATGCTTTTCCATAATTTTTTGTTTTAATATAGCACAAAGCAAGCCCGTAATATGCTTCCGCTGATTTATTATTTTTTTGAACGGCTGTTTCAAAATATTTTATGGCTTTATCAAGTATATCTTTATCAAGGAAAATATTTCCAAGCTCATAATAAGCTGCCACAAAATCCGGATTTAATTCTATTGTTTTTTGATAAGCAGAAACTGCTTTTTCCGTAAATCCAAGAGCTTTTAAAGCAAAACCTAAATTATAATTAGTCAGGATATTATCCGGATCAAATTTTATAGAAATATAATATTCATCAATTGCATCTTTAAACTTGCCAACCTGGACATATGCAGAACCAAGAGTCGTATGCGCCTGAGGATGCTCAGGATTATATTTAATTGCTGTTTGAAGTTCATTTTGAGCCAGGATAAAATCACCTTTTTTATAGTAAACATAACCTAAAGCAAACCTAATTTCAGCATTAGCAGGGTCTAAATTTAATGCGGCTTTAAATTCGCGAATAGCTTCTTCTATCCAGCCTAAATAACTGTATACCAACCCTAAATTACTGTAAGCTTCAATATTTTTAGGCTCAAATGTCAACACATATTTAAATTCAGCTATACTTTCCTCAAATTTTTCCTGCGTGCTATATATCAATCCAAGATAAAAATGAGCTTTATTACTGCTAAAATTTATGGTTAGAGCTTTTTGAATCACTTTATAAGCTTCTTCAAGTTTATTATTTTGATAACATAAAATACCCAATGCCAAATAACCTCTAAAATTCTTGGGATTTAGCGCAATATATTTTTTATAATTTTTGAAAGCTAAATCAAATTTACCTGTTTTTTCATAATTAAAGGCAAGTAAATAATAACTTTCACTAAAATTAGGATTTTTAGCTATAAGATCATTTATTAATGGCAGAGATTTTTTATACTCCTGATTTTCAAAATATAAAGAACAGAGATTAACTGCTATCTTTTGATTTTCAGGATTTTTATCAATAGCTTTTTCAAGATATTCAACAGCTCTTGAAAACTGTCCCTTAACTTCATAAACTTTTGCTATGCCTAGCAAAGCTTCAATATAATCAGCATTATATGTTAATGCTTTTTCATAAAATTCCAGAGATTTTTCAAAATTACTCAGACAAAAATAAGCATTAGCCATTTTTGACAAAGTTTCCCAGTCATCGGATTTAGATTCCAAAACTTTGCAATAATAATCAATCGCAAATAAATGTTCTTTTTTTTGCTTAAATTCTTCTGCTTTGTTCAAATATTCGTATAAATTTTTTTCAGACACTGTTTACCTCAAATTGTGTTGTTTAATAATTATAATATGGGAAATTTTTTTGTTACAATAATTTAATAATTTTATTTTTTATGACAATTTTTTATCTTGAATGTTTTAAGTATATTAGTAAATTAAAAAAAAGTAGTAAAAATAGAAAAAAGGAAGGTTAAAAATATGTTATTAAATGTAAGTTCGGCAGGAAATAATGCGCCATCTTTTACAAAAGCTCAATCAGAAGAAGAAACAAAATCTCCACAAAAATTCGGAACTTTGCAGCAATTTCCGAGATTTGACATGTATAGTGCTTATGCTCCGCAACAAGCTCCTAAAAAATCGCATTTTATTAGGAATACTGGAATCGGAGCAGGAATTGGTGCTGGTATAGGTGCTACATTACATCACTTTTTCGGAGGAAAAGCCGCAGCAATTGAAAGTTTAAAAGCTAATGCAGTTAAAGCTTTGAATGAAGGTAAAGAAGCAACCACAGATTGGTTAAAACAAAATGCTAAAAACATTGAGGGAAAAGCCAAAGAACTCCTTGAAGCGATGCCTGATAAAGGCAAAGATCTTATAAATCAATTTAAAGGCGGATGGAAATCTTATGGAAAACAAGCAGCAATAGGCGCAGCAATAGTCGCTGGCACTTACTTGCTATATAAAGGTGTAAAAAAGCTCTTTGGCAGAAAAGGGCAGGAAGCTTAGATTTAGAAACCATTATTCCACAGAGGGCTTAAGCCTTCTGTTGCTAGAATTTAATGTTACATATTTTATTAAGAAAAAAAAGGAATAAAATTATGCCGGCAAATATAAATTCTCCACAAAAATTTGGCAGACAGCAATATCCAGGATTTGAAGCTCCAAAAAAAGATCATGTTCTTACAAAAACTATGTTTGCAGCTGGTACTGGAGGGTTAATCGGTGGTTTATTGCATCATTCTGCTGGAACAAATGAGAATATTCGAAAAGCAACAGAAGAAATTTTTTCATCTCGCATCATAGGACGGATGAGAATAAGAGAAAATATAGATGCAATTCGTGAAAAACTCAATACACCAGAAATTAAAGAGATGATTGGCAAACTGGAAGCAGCTGGAAAAACTTCAAGGCAAGCATTAAAAGAAGCTAAAGACTCAGTATTATCCAGTTTGGGACTTAAAAATCAGGTAAGCAATGAATGGCTGGAAAAAAGTAAGAACACAATAAATGAAAAACTCAAAGGAATTATGGATACTGAGGTTGCTAAGAAATGCATGAAAGAATACAAAGAATTTATGAGATCGGGAAAATCTTATATAAGACCAGTAGCGTATGGCGCGGCAATAGTCGCTGGTACTTATTTGCTATATAAAGGAATAAAAAAGCTCTTTGGTAAAAAGGGACAGGAAGCTTAGATTAAATAAAAAAGGATAAAAATATGTTATCAAATGTAAGTTCAACAAGAAACAATATAATATCTTTAGAAAAAAATTCTCCACAAAAATTCGGCGCACAGCAATATTTATCAGGATTTGATATGTATAATTTTGCTCCGCCGCAAGTTCCTAAAAAGAAGTCTTCTCGAGTTATAAGTGCCATAAAAGATACTATAATTTCAGCGGGTAGCGGTGCTTTAGTATATGCTGCTCTTGCTAAGGGAGCAGTATATGAATATATAAAAAAGACTGCCAAAATGGAGACTATAACGCAACTCGGTGGAAAAAATACTAAAGAATGGATAAAAGCACATAAGCAAGAAATAGCTAAGAAAACAAAAGAAATGAATAAAGAAATAATAGATAGCTTTAAGAATCTTGGTGTTACTTACGGAAAGATTGCATTATTAGGAGCAGCAATAACCACTAGCACTTTCTTGATCTATAAAGGAATAAAAAAGATTATTGATAAACTGGGTAAAAAAGGGCAGGAAGCTTAGATTAGATAAAGGCAGACAAAATAATATGGAGATTTATCTGGGAGAGGATTTTATCCTCTCTAAAATTTTTTTTATTATATAAGGTAAAAAATTTATTAAAATCAATAAAATTATTACAATAATAATTTTAATAATAGTGTTTATCTCGCCACTTAAAGCTGATCTGCCGGCATAACCCAAATAAACATAAGTAAATGTACCTGGCAGTAAACCAAATAACGTAGCCAAAAAAAAAAGTTTTAAGCGGTATATCTGTTAATCCAAAAATAAAATTTTGAATATTAAAATGAAGAACAGGCGTAATTCTTGCTATTACTATATATTTCCAGCCATTTATTTTAACTTTTTCCTGGATCAAAACAATTTTTTGGGAATGTATTTTGTTTAAACGTTTTCTCAAAAAATGTTTACTTATAAGAAAAGCAATGCAAGACCCTAATGTCGCGCCAATAAGAGAATATAAACCACCCCAAACCGGTCCGAATAATACTCCTCCAATAGTTGATAAAAACGTTACAGGTATGAAAATTACTGAGCCAAAAATATAAATTGAGATAAATATTAAAGGAGCAAAAACTCCAAAATTTTTTATAAAAATAAGGAATTTATTTATGTCAATTTCTCTTCTTATTCCAAATAAAAATAGTAAAATTACTATGATTATAAGACCTATTGATAAGCCTAACTTGTATTTCAGCATTAAAATAACCTTAATTAGTAATTTTATTAAGGTTATAGTGTAATTTTTTGTTGTTAAATTATCCGCTTGGTTATAATTAAAGAATTATTGGAAGAATAGTGTTTTTATAAAAAAGGGTTATATTTTTATGTTATTATTTTTAGTGTGGTAGAGGTTATATAAATACTGAAATTTTATATTTAAAGCAATGAGGATAATTTTATGATTCAGCATATAGGCGAAATCTTATACGAAGTAAGAGTAGTAATACCTAAACGCATAGATGATTATGAACCGATTGTCGGCAAAGAAAAAGTTGAAAAAGTTAAAGCGCTTGCCAAACCGCTCCAGAATAAAAAAGTGCTTCATCTTAATGCTACTGCTTATGGTGGTGGGGTTGCAGAATTATTAAAAACACAGGTTGCTCTTATGCAGGACCTTGGTCTGTATGTTGACTGGTATACAATGAGAGCAAATTCCGAGTTTTTTGAAGTGACAAAGATGTTTCATAATGCTTTGCAAGGACAACCGACGGTAATTTCCGATGAACAAAAGCAAATTTATCTTGATGGAGTTATAAATAACGCAAGAGGAATTATTGAAAGTTATGATTATGTTATTGTCCATGATCCTCAGCCTTTAGCTATTCTCAATTATGTTGCATCTCCGACGGGTAAATGGATTTGGCGTTGTCATATTGATACTTCCGAGCCTAACCAAGAAATCTGGGATTTTTTGTATCCTTATATGCAAAACTATGATGCTGTTGTATTTACACTTGAAGAATTTGTAAAAGAAAATGCAAATTTTAAAAATATTGCTTTTATTGCGCCGTCAATAGACCCTTTTAGTCCAAAAAATACTGATATGTCAGAAGAAGATATAAATAATCTGATGCTAAGCTATAATATTGACCCGGATAGACCTTTATTGGTTCAGGTTTCCAGATTTGATCCCTGGAAAGACCCTCTTGGGGTTATTGATGTATATAGAAACATAAAATACGGTCAGGTTAAAAAGGGCATTAAAGGATTACAGCTTGCTTTAGTAGGAAGTATGGCTCATGATGATCCGGAAGGCTGGATTATATATGACAGAGTTATGAGAAAAGCAGGTGAGGATTTTGATCTTAATGTTTATACAAATTTTCATAATGTTGGTGATATTGGAGTAAAAGCTTTTCAATTTGCCGCTGATGTAGTTTTGCAAAAATCAATTAAAGAAGGGTTTGGACTTACGGTAACAGAAGCTCTTTGGAAAGAAAAACCGGTTGTAGGAGGAAAAGCAGGCGGCATTAAACTTCAGATCAAAGATGGTGTAAATGGTTTTCTTGTTTCAAATACGCAGGAAGCAACAGAAAAGTCTTTATATCTGCTTCAACATCCTGATGAAGCAAAAAAAATGGGAGAGGCAGGAAAACAAATTGTAAAGGATAATTTTTTATCAATAAGACAGATTGAAGATTATTTGACACTGTTTAATAATCTCAACTAAAATCGATTTAAAGAGTTACCTATTCCCAAAAATATTTTTTAAATTCAATTTGGGACTTGTATAAATTAGCCGGAGAAAATAATAATGCTGGATAAAGAATATTTTTTAACTATTCATGGACATTTTTATCAACCGCCCCGTGAAAATCCCTGGTTAGAATCAATTGAGCTACAGGACAGCGCTCTTCCTTTCCATGACTGGAATGAAAGAATAGCTTATGAATGTTATACTCCTAATTCTGTTTCAAGAATAGTTGATTCTAAAAATCATATTTTTGATATTGTGAATAATTATGCATTAATAAGCTTTAACTTTGGTCCAACGCTTTTGTCATGGCTTGAAAATCATGTTCCGACAACTTATGAAAGAATAATTAATGCGGACCGTTATAGCCTGGAAGAACATTCAGGACATGGCAACGCTATTGCTCAGGTATATAATCATATAATCTTGCCCCTTGCAAATGAAAGGGATAAATATACTCAAGTTATATGGGGAATAAAGGATTTTCAATATCGCTTCGGCAGAAAATCCGAAGGAATGTGGCTTTCTGAAACTGCTGTTGATGATGATACTTTGAGAGTTTTGGCGGATTGCGGCGTAAGATTTACGATTCTTTCTCCGCATCAGGCATCTAAAATAAGACCTATGGGCGATCAAGCCTGGATTGACGTCAGCTGGGCAAATATTGATCCGGGTCAGGCTTATAGATACTATTTAAAAGATGATACCGACAGATATATTGATTTATTTTTCTATGATGGTTCAATATCTAAATCTGTTGCGTTTGAAAATTTGCTGCATAATGGAGACAGGTTTATTAACAGGCTTAAAGACGGCATTTCAATATCAAGAAGTTACAATCAACTGACACATATAGCTACGGACGGAGAAAGCTACGGACATCATACGAATTTTGGTGATATGGCTCTTGCCTATGCTTTAAAAAAACGAGCATCCGAAGTTGGATTTAAGCTGACAAACTATGGCGAATACCTTGAAAAAAATCCTCCTGTATATGAAGTTGATATTAAAGAACGTTCTTCCTGGAGTTGTTTTCATGGGGTCGGAAGATGGGAAGATGATTGTGGATGTTCTACCGGAGCCGGACCTGGCTGGAATCAAAAATGGAGAAAACCTTTAAGAAAAGCTCTGGATTGGTTAAGGGATGAACTTGCGGTTGTTTATGAAAAGCATGCTGAAAAATATCTGAAAGATCCCTGGAAAACCAGAAATAAATATATAGATATTATTTTGGATAAAAATGATTTGTCTATTGAGAATTTTTGTTCTCATGAGGCTCTTAAAAAACTGTCTAAAACCGAAATGGTCAATGTAATCAAGCTTCTTGAAATGCAAAGGCATGCAATGCTTATGTATACAAGCTGCGGATGGTTTTTTGCCGATATATCAGGCATTGAAACAGTTCAGATTTTAAAATATGCGGCAAGAGCTATGCAGATAGCCGAAGAATTTTCAGAAATTGATCTTGAACCAAGTTTTTTGGAAAAACTGGCAGAAGCAAAAAGTAATATACAAAAATACGGAACAGGAAAAGATATTTATCTTAAATGCGTTAAACCTTCAATAGTAAGTATTAAACAGGTAGTCGGACACTGGGCAATCAGCTCTTTATTTGAAGAATATAATGATGAAACAGAAGTATATTGCTATAATATAAAGTCTATTGACTATCGTAAGGCGAGAAAAAGTAATACAACCTTATTGCTTGGACGAATTGAAATTACTTCAAGAGTAACTTTAGAACAGCATGACATGATATTTGCTTTACTGCATTTTGGCGGTGAAGATTTTCACTGTGTAATAAGGGGTTTTGCCGGAAATGTTGAATATAACAGAATTAAAGAAGATCTGATAAGCAAATATTATGCTTTGCCTCTTACAGAAATTATCAGGGGACTGGATGAACATTTTGGAAGAGAATATTTTACTTTAAAAGATCTGTTTATAGAAGAAAGACGTAAAATTATAAGTATTTTAATAAAAGATCAGCTTGAAAAATTTTCTGCCACATATAAAAGCCTGTATGACGAAGGTAAAGGTCCAATGATGCAGCTTCATGAACTCGGACTTCAGGTGCCGGCAGAGTTTAAAATAGCGGCTGAATATGCCCTTAGTCGTTCTTTTAATGATATTATATTGAATACCGAAGATATAGGAAATCCGGATTTCTTGCAGGAAGCCGTTGAAATAAGCAAGGAAGCTAAAAAAATTAATGTATCTCTGGATTATAAACCTTCTAAAGATATTTATAGCTTATATATAACTCAAAAAGTTAAAATCTTTGCGGATAATATGGAAATTCAGCAATGCGAGAGCATTATTGAGGTATTATCTCTTGCTGATAAATTGGGGTTAAAACTTGATCTGAATGAAGCTCAAAATATTTATTTTAATTCAATTTATAATAAAATTCCTTATTTAATGGAATCTTTAAAAAAATCAGATACTATCCAGTCAGATAAAAACTTTATAAATACTATTTTAAATTTAGGAGAAAGATTAAGTTTTAATATTGAAAGATGTTATAATGAGCTGGATAAATTAGCTTCTCAAATAATCGAGTCCAAATTTTTATAAGGCAAATTTTTGATATGTCCAAAAAAGCGTTAATAACAGGAATAACAGGACAGGATGGTTCATATCTCGCAGAATTTCTATTGGAAAAAAACTATGAAGTGCATGGCATTATAAGAAGATCAAGCTCATTTAACACAAGCAGAATAGATCATCTTTACACAGACCCTCATATAGAAAACACCAGACTGTTTTTACATTTTGGAGATTTATCCGATGCGTCAAATATGTCAAGACTGCTTGAAAAAATAGAGCCTGATGAAATATATCACTTGGGCGCTCAAAGCCATGTAAGAGTTAGTTTTGATATTCCCGAATATACCGGAGATGTAACAGGGCTTGGAACTTTGAGACTGCTGGATGCTGTAAGGGAAACTCAGATAAACACAAAGCTTTATCAGGCATCATCAAGCGAAATGTATGGAAAAGTTCAGGAAATCCCACAGACAGAAAAAACTCCTTTTTATCCCCGCAGTCCTTATGCCTGCGCAAAAGTCTATGCTTACTGGCTTACAGTAAATTACAGAGAAAGTTATAATCTCTTTGCCTGCAACGGAATATTATTTAATCATGAATCTCCCAGAAGAGGCGAGACTTTTGTAACAAAAAAAATTACTAAAGGCATAGCAAATATTCTTGCAGGAAAACAGAATATAATATATTTAGGCAATCTTGACGCTAAAAGAGACTGGGGCTATGCAAAAGATTATGTGGAAGCAATGTGGCTGATGCTACAGCAGGATAAACCTGATGATTTTGTTATTGCAACAGGAGAAACCCATTCAGTAAGGGAATTTCTTGAAGAAGCTTTTTCTTATGTAAATCTTGACTGGCAAAAATATGTAAAAATAGATTCCAGATATTTTAGACCGGCAGAAGTAGACCTTTTGATCGGAAATCCTGCCAAAGCAAAGGAAAAACTGGGCTGGGAGCCTAAAGTCAGGTTTAAAGAGCTTGTTAAAATTATGATTGATGCTGATTTAAGTAATGAATAATAAATTTTCATTTTTAAAAAAATGGGTTTGGTGTAGGGCGAAGCCTTACCCTAGTCAAGTTCCCCTCCGGAGGGGTAAGGGGTGGGTGTAAAAATATGCGTATTCTTATTACAGGCGTTTCTGGAATGGTTGGTCGTAATTTTCTTGAGCATCCGTCTGTTAAACAGTTTGATATATTGACTCCTTCAAGCTCTGAGCTTAATTTACTTGATTATAACTGCACAGAAAATTATCTTGACTGTCATAACCCTGATATGGTTATTCATCTGGCAGGAAAAGTCGGTGGTATACATGCCAATATTACTCAACCTGTTCAATTTCTTTCTGAAAACTCTATAATGGGCATAAATATCATATTAGCTTCAAAAAAAGCCGGCATTAAAAAATTTATTAATCTTGGCAGCTCTTGTATGTATCCGAAGGATGCTGTTAATCCGCTCAAAGAAGAAATGATTCTAAAAGGCGAGCTTGAACCGACAAATGAAGGATATGCTTTAGCCAAGATCGTTACAGCAAAAATGTGTGGATATATAAACAATCAGGATTATTTTTATAAAACTTTGATTCCCTGTAATCTATATGGTCGCTGGGATAAATTTGACCCTAAAAATTCGCATATGATAGCAGCAGTTATTAAAAAAATTCACGAAGCAAAATTGCAAAATCAGGATAATATAGAAATTTGGGGAGACGGCTCAGCCAGAAGAGAATTTATGTATGCGGGAAATTTTGCGGATTGTCTTGTGCATGTTATTAATAATTTTGAGACAGTGCCTCAGCTTATGAATGTGGGTCTTGGCTATGATTATACTGTTGATGAATATTATAAAATTATTGCAGAAATAATCGGATATGAGGGAAAATTTATTCATAATTTATCAAAACCGGCAGGAATGAGACAAAAACTTGTGAATAATGAAAAATTAAAAAATTGGGGCTGGAAAGCCAGGACTAACTTAAGAGAAGGTCTTTTAAAAACTTATAAGTTTTATTTGGAACAGGGGTTTTAAATGATAAAATATCCGCTTGCAAGCAGTACATGGGATGAAGCTGAATTAAAAGCGATACAAAAAATTATTGATTCCGGTAATTTTACTATGGGAGAACATGTAAAGATTTTTGAACGGAATTTTGCTAATTATGTGGGCAGTAAGTACGCTGTAATGGTAAATTCAGGATCATCTGCCAATCTTTTAGCTGTTGCATCGCTTTTTTACCGAAAAGAAAATTTTTTAAAACCAGGAGATGAAGTGATAGTGCCTGCTGTTTCCTGGTCTACCACTTATTATCCTTTATATCAATACGGATTAAAGTTAAAATTTGTTGATATAGATATAAATACTTTAAATTATGATCTTGAAGCATTACAAAAAGCAATATCTGATAAAACAAGAATGATAATGGCAGTTAATCTTTTAGGCAATCCCAATGATTTTAACAAAATTAAAAATCTTATAAATTCGTCAAAAAAAGACATAATACTAATTGAGGATAATTGTGAATCTCTTGGAGCGGAATTTGAAGGAAAACAGGCTGGTTCTTTCGGGTTATTAGGAACTTTCAGCGCTTTTTACAGTCATCATATATCAACTATGGAAGGTGGAATAATCGTAACAGGCAATGAGGAATTATATTATATACTTTTATCATTGCGCGCTCACGGCTGGACAAGAGAACTTCCAAAACAAAACAAAATCTGCGGCATAAAAAGCGATGATCCTTTTGAAGAGTCTTTTAGATTTATACTTCCGGGCTATAATGTGAGACCTCTTGAAATAAGCGGGGCTATAGGAATAGAACAGCTAAAAAAACTGCCTGAATTTATCAGAATAAGACGTGAAAATGCTTCTATATTCAGAGAAATGTTTGAGGATAGTCCTTATTTCAGCATTCAGAAAGAAACAGGCAAAAGCAGCTGGTTTGGATTTGCGTTAATTATAAAAGAAAATACATCTATTGACAGAAAAAACATAGTTAATGCGCTGCAATTAAACGGAATAGAGTGTCGTCCGATAGTAGCTGGGAATTTTGCAAAGAATGAAGTTATAAAATGGTTTGATTATGAAATATCCGGCACTTTAAAAAATGCTGAGACAATTGATAAAAAAGGCTTTTTTGTTGGAAATCATCAATTTGATATAAGAGAACAGTTAAGTTTTCTAAAGAAGATTTTAAAAGGTTTGGCGTAGTATGTTCTGTACAATTGTCTATGAACATGGGAAATTATAATTATGATAGATAATTCTGTAGAACATAAAATGGAAAAAGTGCCTCCTCAAAATATTGAAGCGGAGCAGGCTGTACTTGGAGCTTTGCTTATTAATCCCGTTGCAATAACAAGAGTAGTTGAAACTTTAAAAGTTGAAAGTTTTTATAAGCAAGCGCATAAGTATATTTATTCATCTATGCTGGATTTATTTAAAGATAATAACCCTATTGACGTTATTACAGTTTCTAATAATTTAAAAATTTCAAATAATCTTGAGAAAGTTGGGGGCAGAGCTTATGTTAATGATCTGGCTTTATCCGTTGTTACAACCGCAAATATTGAATACTACGCTAAAATAGTCTCTGAAAAATTTGTGCTTAGAGAGCTTATTAAAGCCGGCACTGAAATAGTATCCCTGGTATACGAAGAAAGCGACGCTAATCAAGCCATGGATACAGCGGAAAAATTAATTTTTTCAATAGCTCAAAGAAAAACAATGGATAATATAATCCATATAAAAGATATTGTTCTTGATAGCTATAATTTGATAGAAAAACGCTATAATAACAGAGACGAACTAATAGGCACTCCCAGCGGATTTTATGATCTTGACAACATGACAACGGGTTTTCAGCCTTCGGATTTAATTATTATTGCAGCCAGACCATCTATGGGAAAAACTGCTTTTTGTCTTAATATAGCTCAGGAAGTGAGCATAAGAAGAAAAAATCCTGTTGTTATATTTAGTCTTGAAATGTCAAAAGAACAATTAGTTCAAAGAATGTTATGCACGGAAGCAGGAATTAATACCACCAGACTTAGAACAGGACATATGCAAAGCGATGACTGGGCAAAATTAAATATTGCTATGGGAGATTTAGCAGATTCACCCTTATTTATTGATGATTCGCCTGGCACAAGCGTTATGGAAGTCCGCGCTAAATGTAGAAGATTATCTATGGAATATGGAAATATAGGATTGATTATAATTGATTATCTTCAATTAATGGAGGGAAGCAGATCAGGCAAAATGGACAGAGTGCATGAAATTTCTGCAATTTCACGGGGATTAAAAAATTTGGCAAGAGAATTAAAATTGCCTATAATAGCTCTTTCTCAGCTATCAAGAGCAGTTGAAACACGCACAAACAAAAAACCTATGCTTAGTGATCTTCGTGAAAGTGGCAGTATTGAGCAGGATGCTGATATTGTAATGTTTATTTACAGAGAAGAATATTATGACCAGGAAAGTCCTGAAAAAAAAGGCAAGGCAGAAATAATTGTTTCCAAGCAAAGAAACGGTCCTACAGGTTCAGTAGATTTAATATTTGATGCAAATTGCACAAAGTTTAAAAATCCAGCCATCACAAAAAATCAACCTCTTTATTAAAGTTTTTTAAAAAAAATATATTATAATTTAAGTAGTAATCTAATAAATGGAGAAAATATTCTATGTCTGATGAAAACAATAGATCTTTTTCAAGATGGTATGACAAAAATGAAATAGTATCAAAATGTATGGAGATTTTAGGAGACGTGCAGGATTCCCTAAAGCGTAAAACAGCTACATATTTAATGGATGAAATCATTAAAAAAGAGAAATATATTAATGCTTTACCCGAAGATATATATAGCAGAATTACTTCTGAAATTAAAAGAAGACGCAGATGGTACGATTTTGAGGAAATTGCCAGAATTTTTGTTGAATTGTTAAAACATTGTCCTGATGAAATTCAAAAAGAAATAGCGGTTAAAGCTATCACTTTTATTGAAAATTTAAGTTTGGATAAAAACAAGAGTATTGAATTAAAAATAGCTGAAGAAGATTATTATATAGAACAATAATTCTCATGAGAAAAAAAATTTTTTTGTTTAATCCGCCTGTTGGATTTTTCCAAAGAGGCGAGGACAGGTGCCAGGTTAATATTGATGGAAGCACTTCTACTGCTTTGAGAGCTTGCAATGACCTTGGGTATATGGCTGCAATTGCAAAAAAATCTGGCTATGCTCCAAAAATAAAAGATTATCCTGCTGAAAAATTAAAATGGAAAGACTATATCAGGGATTTTAAGGAATTTATGCCTGATATTGCTGTTATGAGCATTACTACAGCTACTATTGAAAAAGACATGGAAGCTTTTGAACTGGCAAAAAGTCTCAATCCTGAAGTCATAACCATAGCAAAAGGAGCTCATTTTTCAGGTTGCTCCTGTGAAGAGCTTAATAAAGATATTTATAAAGTAATGGACTATGCGATTTCAGGAGAAGCTGAGTTTATAATTACAGACTTAATAGTGTCTGAGGCACTTCCATATCCTCCTTGTATTAATCAGATAAAAGGCATTTTTTACTGGAATGAAGACAAATCCAGAATCTTAAAAACTTTACAGCCTGAATTTATTGAAAATCTTGATTCTTTACCTTTTCCAGCCAGAGATTTAATGAATAATAAACTTTATAAAAGACCTGATACAGGTAAACCATTAGCTACTATAAGCGTATCAAGAGGATGCGCCTTTTCCTGCATTTATTGTTTAACGCCTGTTGTTTCAGGAAAAAAAACAAGAAAACGATCTGCCAAAAATATTGTGGATGAAATTCAGGAGTGCGTTAAAAAATATAATATTAAAAATTTTTTCTTTAAAGCAGATACTTTTACCATAGATAAAAAATGGGTAACAGAAGTATGCGAAGAGATTTTAGCAAGAAAATTAAAAATTGAATGGGTTGCAAATTCAAGGGTAAAGCCGCTTGAACTTGAGACTTTAAAACTAATGAAAAAAGCCGGTTGCTGGCTTATTGCCGTTGGCATTGAATCCGGCAGCCAGGAATCTCTTGAAAAAATGAAAAAAGGAATAACAAAGGAAGAAGCAAAACAGGCTGTAAAATGGATAAAACAAGCCGGATTAAAGACTTTTGGCTATTATTTAATTGGGTTTCCCTGGGAAACTAAAAAACATATAGAAGAAACTGTTAAATTTGCTAAAGAACTGGATTGTGATTATATAGAAATTCATATAGCCGTGCCTTTTGAGGGAACAGAACTTTATGAGCGGGTAAAAAATACTGAATTACTTAAAAAAACAGTAACAGGACACGATGCGTTTATAAATCCCGTTATAAAAACAGAGCATTTAACCACAAAAGAGCTTTTAGAGCTGAAAAATAAAGCTATTAAAGAGATATGCCTGAATCCAAAATATATAATAAAAACTTTAGGCAACATCAGAAGTATAAATGAATTTGTTAATTATACGAAATTTGGTATTAGAATGACAAAAAATTTATTTAAAACTAATTAAAATAAGAATTATGAGAAAAGACTGCAAAAATATGCGTTTATTTTTAGCTTCTTTTGTTGATTTTATAAAAATTGATCCTAAAAATAGTTTTTATAAAATTGAGGATTATTTTGGCTGTGTTATAAAGCCTGTAAAAAAAGAAAACATTCATATTACATGGAAATTTATAGGTGAAATTGAAGAATCCTATATTAGTAAAATTCAAACAAAAATAAATGAAATTATTGATAAATCCTTTAAATTTCAAATTGAGATTAAATTTCAAAAAATCGAAATTTGGCCCAATACTCGATATCCAAGACAAATTGTTCTTGTAGGTGAAGATATTGATAAAAAAGGCAGTGCTTTTTGCCGATTACTTAATAAAAATTTGTTAAAAATCGGGATAACGGAAGAACAAAAAAATTTTAATCCTCATATTACACTTGCAAGATTTAAAAAACAGGAAAAAATTGAAAAAATTTCTTATTTACTTGAAGAATTAAATTTTGAAAGTGTTTTACTTGAATTTAACAAGATAGATATTGTTAAAAGTACTCTTTGTCAGCAGGGAAGCATTTATGAAATTATCAAATCTTTCTCTTGAACCAAAATAAACTTGATAATAACATGATTTTATATAAAATATTATATTATTTATATTATCTTTGATTTAAAATTAGTGTTATACTGATTAGCAATCAAAATATGTCATTGCAAGGCGAGCGAAGCGAAGCAATCTCAAAATTGAATAACTATATGATTCTTCGGGCTACGCCCTCTGAATGACAAGTTCTTTTTTGATCGCAGCTTAGTGTTAATTAGGTTGAGTGGAGTAAAAAATTGAAAAACTTTGCATTTTTGAAAATATTTCTTATTTTTATGGAGAAAATAGCTCGACTTGAAACGTTTTATGAAGAAAAAATACTTACTGAAAACAATACAAATGTTGAACTTTTAAAGCCCTGTAAAATAAGCCTTAATAAAATTAAGGCCGAAATACTAAGCAACAGGCAAATATTACTTGACTGTTACGAAAATAAACTTTTATCTAAGGATAAAGTTGATAAAGCTTTATTATCGCTGGGAAAATGTGTTTCAGGCTTTTTAAAATTACATTCATTATTAATTCATCTGTCATCAAATAGCGTAATACCGGAAACATTCATTTTTCTGGAAGAAACTTTAAAAAAACAAGAAAAATTATCTGATATTAATCTCAAAATAGTTCTTTTGACTCAGGATTTTTTAACAAGAAATGCGCATAAGGATTTTTCAAGCTTACCGTTTCTTTCAGAACATGAAAAAATGCCTACGGCAATGTATTTACCGATTTTAGAAAATACAAATCCTTTATACTGGGTGTTACTGGTTAAAAATGTATTTTTAAATCTCGATAAATTAAAAGTTGATTCAAAAACTATAATTAGTAACTTAATTGAGGATAAATTTAATGAAGAACAGCAAAAAATTGTAAAAAAACTTGTAGGTGGTTTAATATCAGATTTATTCACCATAAGATTATTTGGACCGGCGTATTTTTACTTAATGATAGAAATGGGAATACTGAGAAGCATTGCGGAATCTGATAAAAGATACTTGCCGACACTGGCAATCAGAGAAGAATTAATATATAACGAATTGATAAAGCTTAATTTGGCAGATAAAGTAGAAAATACGCACAGATGGTTTAATGATTTAGCAGGGCTTTCAAATCAACTGCATGCCAATCTTGGCTTTCAAATTGATTTACCGGATTTAAAAGTTTTTTTAAGCAATCTTGTAGACAAACTTAATGAAGAAGTAAATAAAATCCTTGATGAATCAGTTGTTTTTAAAACAAATGATTTTCAAAAAAGTTTAGTGGCTTATGAAAGATTAAAAGATGATATATTAATCAGTTCATCATATATGTTTGAACTGAACGAAATAAAAACAAGCTATGAAAAAGCTTGCAATCAGACTAATGGAGCGCTTAATATCTATGATTATCTTAATAAACTTAAAGAAATACCAAATACCCCTCAGCAAATAGTAAATGCCGGATGGATTTATAAAGAAAATACTATTGATAAGGCATTTCTTGAATTTTTAAGCGGTAATGTAGAGTTTGATTTTATTGGAAGTTATGTTAAAAAATTAGATGATATTTTAATTAAATCCATTGAAACTTCAAGGATTCATTGTGTTTTGCTAAGCTGAGGAATAAAAATGATACTGAATGAAGAACAAATATTAGAAAGATTAGTATGTTCAGACCCTTTAAAAAGAATTGTAATAACTCCCATTATAGATCCGGAAGAGCAATTTGGTCCAACTTCTGTTGATCTGCGGTTAGGAACAGACTTTCAAGTCATAAAAAGACCTAATATTACCCATTTGGACTTTATAAAAGATCCTTCCGAATTAAATAAAAATACTACTAAATATATAATTCCTGTAAAAGTTGGTGTAACAGAGCCTTTTGTTTTGCATCCCGGAGAATTTGCTCTTGCTTCTACTCTTGAATATATAAAAGTTCCTCTTGATTTAGCTGCAAGACTTGAAGGCAGAAGCACATGGGGAAGATTAGGGCTTCTTATTCATGCTACGGCAGGATTTGTTGATCCTGGTTTTTGTGGAGCCTTGACTTTTGAGCTTGCTAATGTAGGACAGGTTCCAATGCCGCTTTATCCTGGAGTCAGAATTTCTCAAATTTGTTTCTTTCAAAGCAATACAACCAAACTTCCTTATTCTGAAAAAAAATATACAAAATATAGCGGAAAAACCTCAACCGCAAGCAGCGCATATTTTGAAGATCCTGAATATGCAAAAATTAAAAGAGTAAGTAGAGATAAAATATACTAGATTTTTAATTTTAAATATTTATTGGCTTTATAAAAAAAAATATTGCTTTAAGGCGCATATTTGTATAATCATGTATCTTGGTAAACTTTAAATATTTAAATATATTAAAAAGCTGTTAAGGAGAGATTAATTGAGTTGAATTTTGTTTATTAACAAAGGAGTCTGCTATGGAAAAAGCTAAAAATACCATTTACATTGTAGATGTAACAAACAGAGACGGCGTTCAAACATCAAGACTTGGTCTTGCAAAACTTCAAAAAACGATGATCAACTTTCTTTTGAATGAAATGGGCATTACTCAGTCTGAATTTGGTTTTCCAAATACAAAACACGAAGTTAATTATTTGAATGGAAATTTAGAACTTGTAGACAGAGGTGTGATTAATAAAACAAAATTAAGCGGCTGGATGAGAGCTGTAGCAAGCGATGTATATCAAGCTTTCCAAAATGTTCCGAGATTAAAAAATGTAAATTTATCTATCTCTACTTCTGACCAAATGATTCAAGGCAAATTTAGCGGAAGAAAAACCAGAGATGATATAATTGCTCAAACAATTGAAGCTATAGGCGCTGCTTTTACTTGTGGAGCACAAATTGTGGGCGTTAATGCAGAAGATGCTTCAAGAACCGATGAAGAATTTTTAATTAAATTTGCAAAAATAGCAAGGGATCATGGCGCTCATAGAATTAGATACTGCGATACTTTAGGCTATGATGATCCAAAAACGACTTATGACAGGATTTATAACCTTGCGTCTGCTGTTGAAATCCCAATAGAATTACATTGTCATAATGATCTTGGTTTTGCTGTCGCAAATACTTTGCTTGGAGCAAGAGCCGCAATAGATGCCGGCGTTGATGCTTATATGAACACAGCAATCAATGGAATGGGTGAAAGATCAGGAAATGCCGATTTGATTTCCTGTATTCTGGCAGTTTTAAAATCAAGCGGTTTTAATGAAAAATACACCCTGGATCCGAATGTCGATCTTTGTGTGGCATGGAGAATAGCAAAATATACATCTTATGCTTTTGGAGTGCCAATTCCAATGAATCAGGTAGCTGTAGGAGATAATGCGTTTGCTCATGAATCAGGTATACATGCTGATGGAGCGCTTAAAGACAGAAGAAATTATGAACTGTACGATTTTGAAGAGCTTGGAAGAGGCGAACCTGAAATTGTAGAAACAGGTCGTATGATTACAACCGGAGAATATGGTGGTATTAAAGGCTTTAGAGATGTGTATGAAAGACTGGCTCTGGAATTCCATGATGAAGACGAAGCAAGAAATATACTTGAGCTTGCAAGATATGCTAATGTTCATACTCAAAAACCTTTAATGGACAATGAGCTTAAGTTTATTTATCAATATCCGGATATTGCAGCTAAAATAATGACTGTAACACCATATTACGTGCCAGTTGGCGAACTTAAAAAACGTGTTGACAGAGAAAAAGCAAAAATAGAAAATATAGTAGTTCAGGAAGCTAAGTAAAATTTAAAAAAAGGAATTGTTATGGGTAAAACTATATCAGAAAAAATAATTAGCGAACATTGTGGTAAAGACGTTCGAGCAGGAGACTTTGTTGTTGCAAATGTTGATGTAACTGCTGTTCAGGATGGCACTGGTCCTCTCACTATAGAAGAAATGAGGAAAATAAATCTTGAACAGGCTATAAATCCATCAAGGACTATACTTTTTATAGATCATGCGGCGCCAAGTCCAAGAAAAGAACTTTCAAACGCGCATAAAATTCTCAGGGAATTCGCTAAAAAAACAGGCGTAATTCTTTCTGAGGTTGGTGAGGGTGTCTGTCATCAAAGATTGATTGAAGATTTTGTAAATCCAGGAGAAATTCTTGTCGGAGCTGATTCCCATACATGCACATCAGGAGCTTTAGGAGCTTTTGCTACAGGCATGGGTTCTACTGATATAGGAATCGCAATAGCTCTCGGTAAAACCTGGCTTAAAGTGCCTGAAACTTTTAAAATTGAAGTTAACGGAAAATTTCAGGACGGAGTTCATGCAAAAGACCTTATTCTTCATTTGATAGGAATAATTGGAGCTGATGGTGCCACTTACAAAGCTCTTGAATTTACCGGAGAAATTATAAAAAATATGCAGATGTCAGACAGGTTCACTCTTTCTAATATGGCGGTGGAAGCAGGAGCAAAAGCTGGGTTAATAGCATCAGACGACATTACAAAAGAATATTTGGAGTCAAGAGGCAGAGAAAATAAATTTAGAGAGATTTTTGCAGATTTTGACGCCGAATACGAAAAAATTATTGAAGTTGATGTTTCAAGCCTTGAACCAACTGTTTCATGCCCGCATAGCGTTGATAATACAGCTCCTGTCAGTAAATTAAAACATATTAAAGTAGATCAGGTATTTATAGGAAGCTGTACCAACGGTCGAATAGAGGATTTGAGAATTGCAGCGCAAATACTCAGGGACAAAAAAAGACATCCTGATACAAGATTATTGATTGTGCCTGCATCAAAAGACGTATTTATACAGGCTTTGAAAGAAGGTTTGATTAGAATTTTTGTGGAAGCGGACGCTGCTATCATGACGCCTGGATGCGGACCTTGTGTCGGAGTGCATGGAGGGATTCTCGGGGATGATGAAATCTGTCTTTCCACTCAAAATAGGAATTTTCAAGGTAGAATGGGTAATCCCAAAGGACAGATATATTTGAGTTCGCCTGCTGTTGCCGCATATAGCGCTATCACAGGTCATATCTCAGACCCCAGAAAAATAAGTCATCTCTATTCTGTCCAAAGAGGCTATCCGTTCGAAAGGTATATGAGTTAATTTAGTCTATAATTAATTTAGGAGATTTAATAAGGTGGAAAAAAAAGGTAAAGCCTGGAAATTTGGCGATGATATAAGCACAGATCATATAGCGCCAGGAAGACTGTTTCATTTAAGAACAAACCTGCCGGAGCTGGCAAAACATGTTCTTGAAGATGCTGATCCTGACTTTGCAAAGAACATGTCAGAAGGCGATTTTGTTGTTGCGGGAAAGAATTTTGGATTAGGCTCATCAAGAGAACATGCTCCTGTAATTATAAAAATAGCAGGAGTTAATGGTGTGCTTGCCAAGTCTTTTGCGAGAATTTTCTTTAGAAATGCTATAAATATTGGATTGCTGGTAATTGAATGCAATACTGATTTGATAAATCAGGGTGATGAGCTTGAAGTTAACCTAGAAAAAGGTATAGTTAAGAATATAACCCAAAATATTGACATTAAAATCACTCCATTGCCTGATGTTATGATAAAAATTCTTAATGATGGCGGATTAGCAAAGCATATAGAGAAATATGGGGATTTTCAACTACAAATAGTGTAAATAAATATAGCAGAGAAGAGGTAGAGAAAATGTATAATATAACTTTGATTCCGGGAGACGGTATAGGACCTGAAATCACAGAAGCAGCCCTTGCCGCAATCGAAGCAACTAATATTAAAATCAACTGGGATATAGTAAACGCAGGAGCTGATTTTATTGAAAGCGAAGGCACTCCCTTGCCTGATAAGGTTTTGGAGTCGATAAAAAAAAATAAAATAGCTTTGAAAGGTCCAATTACAACCCCTGTGGGAACAGGGTTCAGAAGCGTAAACGTAACTTTAAGAAAAGAATTAAATCTTTTTGCCTGTGTTAGACCAGTAAAAACACTAAAAGGCGTTAAATCGAGATTTGATGATGTTGATCTTGTAATTGTCAGAGAAAATACAGAGGATTTATATGCGGGAATTGAACGCAAAATTGATGAAAACACTGCTGAATCCATTAAATTAATTACCAGAGGAGCTTCTGAGCGAATCGCAAAATTTGCTTTTGATTATGCTCTTAAAGAAAACAGAAAAAAAGTTACAGCAGTAACTAAGGCAAATATTTGCAAGCTTTCAGACGGTTTATTTTTAGAAGCTGCAAGGTCTATAGCTAAAAATTATCCGCAAATTCAATATGAAGAACTGTTAATTGATAATATGTGCATGCAATTAGTTATGTATCCTGAATTATACGATGTTTTATTATTGCCGAATTTATATGGAGACATTGTTTCGGATTTGGCTGCAGGATTGATTGGAGGACTTGGAATAGCTCCGGGAGTGAATTTTGGTGATGAAATCGCTATTTTTGAACCTGTTCATGGAAGTTCTCCCGGGTTAAAAGGTCTTAATAAAGCTAATCCTACAGCATTGATTTTGTCTGCTGTTTTGATGCTTAAACATCTTGGAGAAGTAAAAGCGGCAAACAGACTTTATAATGCTGTGATTAAAGTTATTCAAAAAGGTGAAGCAACGACTTTTGACCTTGGAGGACCTGCTTCAACTTTGGAAATGGCTCAGGCAATTGTAGAAGAAATGGCTAAAACCAGTGTTTCATCCAAGTAACTTTGTTATTTTGTCATTGCGAGGCGGCTGAGCCGCTTCTATAAGTCTTCGCCTGGAATGATAGGAGCTTATGAATGTGTCTTAGACATCGAAGCAATCCAAAATCTATAATATTTGGATCACCACGCCCCTTCGGGGCTCGTGATGACAATTACTTTTTAAAAAAAATGAAAATATTGAAAATTTTCGTTTTATTTTTGTTGGTAATACTGGTAATTTCCGGTGCAAAACTTCAGCTAAACACAAAAGATCAGGCTATTAAATTTTATTCTCCGGCAAAGGGAATTTATATTGTTGATATAGATGTCAAAAAATGCCCTGATTGTCTTTATCCTTATGTTTCTGATTCTCTTGAAACAATAGAAACAATAGCAGAAAAAACTAATTCTCCTGTTGTTATTAATACGGGTTTTTTTGACCCGACAAATGCAAAAACCGCTTCATATATCATTAAAGATGATCAAATAGCAGCAGACCCTTCTTTAAATCAGAATTTAATGAATAATCCAGGCATTAAAGAGTATTTACCGGATATTTTAAACAGGTCAGAATTTAGAATATTAAATTGTGAAGAAAAACAAAGAGCTTTCGAGATAGTCCAACATAATGAATCAGCTTCATCTGGATGTGAAATAATCCATTCAATACAGGCTGGACCTAAATTATTTCCTGAATTAAAGCTGAGTGAAGAGGTTTTTGTTGTTAAAAAAGGAGATAAAATTGTAAAACAATCAGCAGGAGCGCTTGAAAAGTATGCAAGGTCAGCAATAGGCATTAAAAATAGGCATGTTTTATTAATAGCAGTAAGTAATGAATCTCCGATGACACTTCCGGAATTAGCCGCTTTTGTGGAAAAACTCGGAGTTGATAGCGCAATGGCTTTTGATGGAGGGAGTTCAACTTCTTTATATATAAATTTGCCTGATAATCAAAAATTTATATTAACTTCAGCAAAAGATAATGCCGCAAGAAAAGTAAAATCAGCCTTGCTTATAAAAAATCTTTCTCAATAGTTTTATAAATCCTCCTTAAAAACGATCATCAATATAAAATTAATAAGAATAATTTTATATTAAGAGGTTTTTTATAAAGGAAATTAACAGGTTGAAATTTTTTTTATTTGATAAATATAAAAATAATAAATTTCAGGATAAAATAGACGACTTAAATCCTGATATTTCTTTTGGAAATTATGAAATATTCAGCGATGAAAATATTAATATATTTAGCAATCCTGTTATTGAAACTTTTGAAACTCCAAAAAATAATACTAATAAGCCTTATAAACAATTAAATGACCTTGATTCAACTATATTAAGCAAAAACTTGATTAACCTGCTGCCAAATAAACCTTTTAAAATAAATTTACAACTTAAAAACACGGAAAAATATCTGCAAGACATAGAAAAAGAAATTAATACAATTAAATTATTGGGTTTTGATAAAGATAATAATAAATTGGTTAAACTGGAAGGAATAAAACAACAACTAACAAAAGAAATTAAAGAATATAAATTTCAATACAGAAATTTAGGCTTAATTTATGAGCTAACATACATTTTTTTTGATATATCTGATAATTTTATTAAAAAACTAAATTTAGTTAAAAAATTATTTAAAAAATATCGGGTTCTTAAAAAATTTTGGATTTTTAAATAATTTTTTTGATTCACGCAAGTTCGTGTGTATAAAATAGAAGATGTAAAATAAAAGAATCAATCAGTAAGGTTTACGCAAGTTTACCGAAATAGTAATAAACTGTTTAAAGGTTATTGTCAAAGTTTAAAAAATAATCAATGATTAATTTATTTATTTATCATCTTCAAGATATTCTTTATAAATTTCAGGATGTCCTGCCATATAATTTTCCGGATCCAAATAATTAAAAATATCCTCGTCAACAAAAGAATTTTTTTCACAAAAATCTTCTTTTTTAATATCTTTATCAATATCCTCAGGCTGAATTTCAGTAAGCAAGTTTATATTATTTACTGTACTGCCTATGACTAGCTGTTTTCCGTTAATTTCCACCAAATGAATATTTTTTCCCTGCCCTAAAGTTGTGGTAGATAAAAGATTAAATTTATTAATATTTTTTTCGTTAAATTTGCCTGCTAATATGGCGGTGGGATTTATTCCACGCAGTTTGGTATAGATTACTCCTACTATTAATATTAATATAATTACAAAAAATAAAGAGGATATTAGATTTAGAAAATTAGGTTCTTTTATGTCTTTTTTTTGTTCAATTTTATTTGAAAAATTATATTTTTGAGGATAATCTGACAAAGTAAAATTCTTTTTATCAAAAGAAGTATTATTTGCTTTATTATTTTTAGCTTCTTTTAAAATTATACTGGATGTTTTTTTAGTTAAAGAGTTTATAGAATTTGTTTTATTGATTTTTTTTTGATGATAAGAAATTTTATCTGACTTAAAAGGCAGTGTTTTTTTACTGTATATCTTTTTACCCGATTTATTTGTTGAAACCTTGTCAGTAGATATTTTATTTTTTAATAGCGGCTGAGCCGCTTCTTTATCCTCTTCAATCCTTCCTGCTCCAGAAGGATTAGAAACCTTAGAAAGTGGCTTAGCCACTACCTTAGGCACTTCAGTATCAGTTTTAGGTATTACACTATGGATTTTAAAATTACCTAATGTAATATCATTAAAACCTGTCTCAGCAGCATAAACAACTAAAGCAGCAAATAAAATTTGAATCAAAATAAAAATTACAATACAACAAGCATAAAATTTTTTATTCAATTTAATATTTTGAACCCCTTTAGCTATCCTATAAGTTTTTTTATGGCTTCAACTACTCTTTGAGGCTGAAAAGGTTTTACTACAAAATCTTTGGCTCCGGCTTGAATTGATTCAATAACCATTGACTGTTGTCCCATTGCTGAACACATTATAACTTTAGCATTTTTATCAATATTAATAATTTGTTTTAATGCGGCAATTCCATCACATTGAGGCATTGTAATATCCATAGTAACAAGGTCAGGAGAAAGTTCCTGAAACTTTTCCACTGCTTCATTACCATTTGCAGCCTCACCAACAACTTCATAGCCGTTTTTTACTAAAATATCCTTTAACATCATTCTCATAAAAGCTGCATCATCAGCAATTAAAATTTTTGGCATATATAGGTACCTCCTAAAGCTCTATTTCTTGTTCTCCTATAGTTTTTACAAAAACACTACCTGATAAAACCTGTATTTTAAAAGTTCTTCCTTTATTACCGCCGGTATCTGCCGCTGTTAGATTAAGATTCATCTTATTTAATACAGCCTTAACCGCAATAACATTTCTAACACCAATATTTAATATATTGCAACCTTTTTCAAGAGTAAACATTTGAGCTCCGCCTGCTATTTTCACAATAAGATTTTTTTTATCAGAACCCATTTTTACCATTTTTTCGAGTAATTCAGGAATAGCCGTATCCGCATATTTTCCAAGTAGAGTTATATTTTTAGTGGAATTTGTGCTGTCAGGTAAAACTATATGAACCATTCCGGCAATTTTAACTCTAGTATCATACATAGTTAAACCTATACAAGAACCAAGACCCGGCGCAATTAAAACTGTGCCTTGTGACTTAGATATTTGCATTTCACCCATTCCAACATTTATATTTGACATAATCAATATTATCTAACTTTTTTTTCTAAATAATCTACTAACTCGTAAAGTGAATTTTCTTCCAACATAAGTATATAATAAGCAGGAATTATTTCATCACCAATAGTTAACCTGGTGCTGATAATAACAGTTTCATCTGCAACACTGCATAAATTTGATATAATAGAATCAATTAAAGATCCAAGCATATCATGCATTATTATAGGAATTGTTATATTTATAAAACCGTCAATCATGGCGGCAAATGCGCCAACATAAGCTCCTGAAATAATATTGGCAATTTCTGAAACAATCGAAGTGCAATCAATGCCATAATCACTAGCAATGATATTACAGATGCGATTTACATCATCATCTTTTAGTATAAACATTATATATCCATTTAAAGATTCTTCCAGTTTAAAACATATACAGGTTCTAATTTCTTCGGCTCCGCCAAGAAACTCAGGGATATCGGGAAGTTTACATAATTCTATACTTGGCACTTCAAGTAAAACCCGCTTATTCAATATTTGAGACAAAGCAGTAGCCGCATTTCCTGTACCAATATTCGCCACTTCTTTTAAAATATCCAGCTCAAAACTTGTAAAATTTTTATTTTCCATCTATATAACCTACCATTGAATCTATTTCCGAGTTTAACTCAATCATTTCAGAAATTAATTTTTCAATATCTGAAGCTTGTTGAGATATATTTAATTTTTTTAAAGCATTTAACTCAAAGTTATACATCATTCCATCACAGCCCATTCCTGTGCCGAGCATCATAGTTATACAATCAGCAACATGTATTATAGCAATCAGTTTACTGTCTTCACATTTGGAATTAAAAGCAATATCAGGATTATGATGATATTCTATAGTTTCTATAAGAATATTTGGAAAATTCCATTTATTGGCGATTTCAGAGCCAATCTGACAATGATTGAATCCTAACACCTTTTCTTCTGCCTGATAAAAAGGAATATTTTTAGAATTAATCATTTCAATTATTTCATCATAACTATCCTTGACATATTCGTGAATTATTAATTTGCCTATATCTCGTAATAATCCGGCAGTAAAAGCTATTTCAGGATCAGAATACTTTATTAATGATGCCAGGTGTCGCGCATAAAACGCGCAGCTTACAGAATTTTTCCAAAGTTCGCCCTTGCCTAAATCATATCCTTTTACTTCCTGATTAAGTATTCCATGTGAAATAACAATAAAAATCATATTTTTTAAAGTTGTAAAACCAAGCTTTGCTATTGCATCGTTTATTGAAACAATTTTTCTTGAAAATCCATAATTAGCTGAATTACATAGCTTTAATATTTGAGTAGTTAATGCCTGATCAAGAGAAATGACTTTTGATACTTCATTAATACTAACATTAAAGTTATCCAGCATTTTGGAAACTTTTATAGCAATATGATAAAGTTCGGGTAATTTATCAACTTTACTGAGAATGCTTTGAATATCATTATGCTTCATAAATTTCACTCACAATACTACTCAGATAACGGCTTCGTTTCAATGAGTTCTTTGGTTTGTTTTATAACTTCCGCTACTTGCGCCATTTTTTGAAGTGTTTTACTTTCATTTATAGAAAGAAATTTCTGCGGATTTAATAAAATCAGCAGTCTATCCTGAAATTTACCAACACCCCATAAAAAATCATTATCTGATTCAAGATCAATTGGCGGAGGTTCAATATCTTCAGTTTTAAGATGAATAACTTCTGATACAGAGTCAACAATTAATCCTATTGTTTCTCCATCCACTTCTAATACCATTATTCTTGATTCAATTGAATTGCGTTCTTTCTTAACTTCCAGCTGAAATTTTTTTCTTCCGTCAATAATAGGAATAATATGACCTCTAAGGTTAATTACACCTTCTACAAACGAAGGGGATTTGGGTATTCTTGTGGGAGTTTGCAGCATTATAATTTCCTGGACACATGTAATAGGCACTGCATACTCTTCATTACCTAATTGAAACACAATCATTTGAATTTCTTTTTGTTCTGAATTTAAAAATTCATCGATCATATTAAAACTCCTTTATAAAAGTGCATTTACATTGATAATTAAAGCTACTCGACCATTTCCAAGAGTAGTGGCTCCGGAAATATAGTCTTCCGCGCATAATTTTTTATTAATAGGTTTAATAACAACTTCTTGTTGCCCTACAAGATCAGATACAACTATTCCTATATATCTTCCCTGAGATCTGACAATAACAACAGTAAAAGATTCTGATGACAAATCATTTTCAAAGTTAGGGACTCCCAATAACTTGTGTAACCTTATTAATGGTAAAGTTTTTTCTCTTAAAACAATTACTTCTTTGTTTTGAATATTTCTAACCTGCTGAGGTTTAATGTCAATTACCTCGCTTATATAATTCAAAGGTATAGCATATATTTCCTGACTGACTTTTATTAATAAAGCCTGAATTATAGCCATTGTAGAAGGAAGATTTATGGTAATGGATGTTCCTTTTCCAATTTCAGAAGCAATCATTACATTTCCGCCTAAAGAAGCGACTTTGGATTTAACCACATCCATGCCGACTCCGCGTCCTGATATATCAGTAGCAACTTCAACAGTAGAAAGACCAGGCGCAAATATCAAATCCAACGCTTCTTTATCTGAAAGGGCTTGGGCTATATCAGGAGTTATTACTCCTTTTTTGATTGCGGATGCTTTTATTTTCTGAGGATCAATACCTTTTCCATCATCGCAGACCTTAATTAAAATACTGTCACCTTCGTTGAAAGCAAGTAATTCCAAAGTTCCTTTTGCTGGTTTACCGGCTAAAATTCTTTCTTCAGTGCTTTCAAGTCCATGATCCAATGAATTTCTAATTAAATGCACTAACGGATCACCGATTTCGTCAATAACAACTCTGTCAATTTCAGTATCTTTTCCTATTATTTTTAAATTTACTTCTTTATTCAAATCCTTAGAAATATCCCTGACCAGACGGGGAAATCTGTTAAATACCTGTTCAATGGGTACCATTCTTAATTTCATTACAATTTCCTGAATATTGCTGGTTATATTTCCCATTGCTCCTATGGCAGTATTCAGCTCATTGACTTTTAATTCGTTTGATATCTGGGTCATTTGAGTTCTACTGATAACCAGCTCCCCAACAAGATTCATCAATTTATCCATTTTATTTGCGCTTACTCTTATAGTTTGAGGAATCACCTTTGATATTGATTGTTGGTTTGAGGAATCACCGGAAGAACCGTTTTTTTCTTTTAATGATTCTTTTTTAATTTCATTTTGATCTTTGTCTTGTGTTTTTGTAAGATCAAGATCAACAATTTTAACATCTTCTATTTCAGATATTTGCTTAATTGTCTCTTCTATTTTTTGATAATCAGATTCAAGAGTTAACAAAAATAATTTAAAAGTTTTATCAAATTTTCCGTTTTCGATTTCTTCTGCTATTGGATGAGTTTTAATTATTTCTCCATAACTGTCTAAAGCCTTAGTTACCATATAAGCTCTAACACCGGGAAGAACACAGTCATTAATTAAAAACACGGTTATTTCTTTTGATTTATAGCCATTTGCTTTTGCATCATTAATTACAGCGAGTTCATACTCATTAAAAATCATTTCTTTGCTTGATTGTTTAGTCGAATCAGCTTCATCAGACGCATTCATTATATCCTGCAAATCATTAACCAGATCAGTAACAGCGCTGCTTTTATCTTCATAATTTCCGCTGATTACTTTGTCAACTAATTCTTCCAATCCGTCAAGACATCTGAATAAAACATCAATAATTATTCCGGTTGCTTTTATATTGCCATTTCTTAATGGCTCGAGAACATTTTCCATATTATGTGTCAAATCTGCAATATTATTAAATCCCATTGTTTTTGACATGCCCTTTAAAGTATGCGCAACCCGAAATATATCGTTCAAAATTTCTAAATCATCCGGTTGAGTCTCGAGCTTTAACAAGCTTTCATTAAGTTTTTGCAAATTTTCTTTGGACTCATCTATAAATAATCCAAGATATTGACTTAATTCCACATTCCGACTCCTTAAATTAGTTAAATTTTAACAATATAAAATAAAAAGTGCTTAAGAATAAAATAGCATAAAATTTTTATCTTTAAATATTACAAATAATTTTATCGACAAATTAAATATAAATTAATTTTCCAGCTTGATAAATGTAATTTATATGATGTATATATTAGCATTTATCTCAAAAAAATACCAGTCAACAATGATAATTAATATTTCTAATTATTTATTAAATTATTTGTTGAGTTAAAGCTAAAAAATAAATCTAATATTATATAAACAATTTTTTGAGAAAGAAGTATCTAGATACTTAATTATAATTTAATGATCTTTTGTTAAGATTTTATTTAAAAATTGTAAATTTTTATTAAGTTATTTCTCAAGATTTAATATTATATTATTCCAGACATCTATGGTTTGAGGATTTATTACAAGCCTTTTTTCAAGAAGTTTTGAGATAGTTACGTTAAAACAAAGCAAAACAGCTTCATCAAGATTATTTTTTTGGTCAAGCAAAAGCATTACTTTTTTTATAAATTCAGCGTTTCTGGTATAAGGTTCTATTTTATCAGACAGGAATACTATTTTTTCAAGCCTGCTCATATTAACTCTGCCGACTGTATGGTATCTGACTGCATTAAGAATTTCAATATCATTTATTTTAAGTTCATTTTGAGCTAAAAAAGCTCCTACCGGTGAATGAAGCGTTTTTATATTATTTTTTTCCATTTCTGACACAGGTATATTATTTTTTTCAACTATTTCCAACAGTTTATTTCCCGAAATACATTTGGCATTATCGTGTATTAAAGCAGCAAAACCTGCTTTATCAGGATCAACATCAAATCTTTTTGCCAAATTTCTTGCTGTTTCTTCAGAGCCTATGGAATGGATATATTTTTCCTTGCTCAGTCTATTTTTTAGCCATTTTTTTACATCGTCATACATAATAATTTACTCATGCCTAAGGCACATTCACAGGCTACTAACAAGGGGTTGCAACCCCTTGTTTTAGATTGCTTCGTCATTTCATTCCTCGCAATGACAGTTGACAAGACTTTTCACCAATTAGCGATTCAAGTATAATACAAACTATTTTCATGAATATATTCCTCAACTGTTTTTGGGACAAGATATTTAATAGATTTATTTCTTTTTATTTTATCTCTAATGCTTGAAGATGAAATTTCCAGTACAGGCGCTTTAACCAGTTGATAACTAAAATGTTTTAACTTGATTTTTTCAAATAATTCTTCAAAATTGAGTTTTTCATACCTTGCCACTATAACAAAATTAACCAGCTCAGCTAATTTTTCTGCTTCATGCCAACTGTCAATCAAACTAAAAGCATCAGAGCCAACAATAAAATTTATTTTACCTGAAATATCGGTATTTTCTTCAAAAAGTTTTTTAACAGTAAAGTATGAATATGATTTTCTTCTTTCTTTAAGATTAAACTCTATATCACTTGCTTCAAAAAACGGATTATCCGCAATGGCAAGATTCGTCATATATAGTCTATGCTCAGCGATTGCAATATCTTTAGCCCTATGAGGAGGCGAGTATGCAGGAATAAATAATATTTTTTCCTGCTTTAGTTCTTCCCTTACTGATTCGGCAATAATTAAATGCCCTGTATGAATCGGGTTAAATGTTCCTGAAAATACAGTAATATTCATTTTTTTTTCAAATATTCGGCTGAATAAATATGTTTCCATTATTCTCTATTATACTAAAATCAATACTATATGCTTTTGCTAAATTAAATTCTGTTAAAATATCAGGCTTATTTCCATGAATAAGCTGTCCTTGCTTGGATATAATCACGAATTTATCTCCGTATTTTGCGGCAAGATTTATATCATGCATAATTACTACAATGGTCATATTTTTTTTTGGTAAGTTTTTTGAGAATATCCAGAATTATAACCTGATTTAATAGGTCAAGATTAGCTGAAGGTTCATCAAGCAGTATAAAATCAGCTTCTGAAACAAGACAAAGAGCAACATTAGCAAGCTGTAGTTCACCAGCGCTTAATGTATTCAAAACTAAATCTTTTTTTGAAATTAGATTTAGTTTTTCAAGAATTTCACAGACCATGTTTTTTTCCTGTGTTTTTAAAGACCATTTCCATCCTGTTTGAAAAAATACTGACGATACATACTCATAAAGAGTAATTCCCTCTGGATAATAAGTTCTTTGCGGAATTAAAATACTTTTTTTGAATGAAGTAACGAGATTTCCTTTTGTTAATTTTTTTGTATTGCCAAGCACATTGATAAGAGTTGTTTTTCCTGCTCCATTTGGTCCGATAATTACTGTTAAAAGCTCAGGATATATTTCCAGATTAATATTATCAAGAATAGTATGATTATTAATTGTAATTTTGCCGTTTTCTATTTTAAGCATAAAGCTTGCTTCCCTTGAAAACCAAAAAACATATAAATATCGGCGCGCCAACAAAAGCAAGAATCAGACCCAAAGGTATTTCTGAAGGATAAATCAAACTCCTTGCCATAAAATCAGAAAATAAAACTATTGATGATCCCAGTAATATATTTACAAAAAACAACCATCTAAAATCCTGCCCTATAAGGAGTTTTGAAATATGAGGAATTAAAATCCCCACGAATCCTAAAATTCCGGCAGCGCAAACACTTAATGCCGCAAGAAGAGAAGACAGAATTATAAAAAATATATAGTAACCATTAGTATTTGTATTGAGCGCATTCACTATATTATTGTCAAGACGCAAAAAATTGAGCTTTGGCAGCATGAAAACACATGCCAGCATTGCAAAAAAATAAGCTATAAAAACAGATTTGGATACGAATACTGAACTGCTGAGATTTCCGGATAAAATCATCATCATACTAAAGGTTTTTTCACTATGTGTAAGGATTATTGCAGAAATTACAGAACCTGCAAAAATATTTATTGCTAATCCAACCAAAATTAGCTTAACAAGAGAAAATTTATTCCAGCCGGTAAATGTTATAACAATGCTTGAAGATATTAATGCTCCAATAAATGCAAAAAATGAATAATGAGCCGGATTTAAACCAAATAAAATAGCAATTACTAAAGCTATTCCGGCGCCTGAAGAAACCCCTGTTATATAAGGTTCAACTAAAGGATTTTTGGTTATTGTCTGCATAAACATGCCTGATATTGCAAGACAGGAACCTGCTATTATTGCTTTAGCCACTCTGGGTATTCTGAGCAACTGCAAAATCTGCACATTATCAGTATTTTTGCCTGTTATAAAATCTAAAATATCCTGGATACACAAGTTTGTATGTCCAAAAAATAAAGCTAAACATAAGCTTATTATAAAAAATGCTATACATGAGCTTATTATCAGGATTTTTGAATTTTTCTTCATTATTTTAACCAACTACTTTACCCAATTTATCCAAAAAAATTCTCTAGTAAATATAATAACTCAGAGATTATACTTTTATCTCAAGTTAATAATACTTTTATTAATTATGATATTTGAAAATAGTTATAATGAAAATCCTAAAAATGAACCTCATATTAAAACTGACCTCCAAGCTTTCTGGATAAGCATTTTTAACCATGCTTTTTCAAGAATGGTTAAAAAAGGCTTTTATTCAGTCAGGTTAAAAAATACCCAGAATTATGATTTAAGAGATTTGCAGGTCGGCAATATAATTTATGCAAATCATTGCTGTTGGTGGGATGGAATTATGGGTTATTTATTATGCAGAAAAATTTTTCAAACTGATATGCATATGATGATCGAGGAATTACACCGTTTTCCTTTATTATCTAAAATAGGGGCTTTTTCTGTAGAAAAAAATTCGCCGCAGTCTTCCTTAGGATCTCTTAATTATTGTATTGAATTTTTGGAAAATCCTAAAAATTCTCTTTGGATATTTCCACAGGGAGTGGTTATGCCTCCGGATTACAGACCTGTAAAATTTGCAGGCGGCATATCATATTTATGTAAAAAATTAAAAAAAATCAATCTTATTCCTGTAGCTCACAGATATAATTTTATCAGGGAAGATCGTCCGGAAATTTTTATAGAAGTTGGAAAGCCAATAATAATAAACAATGATCTTGAAAAAAACAGAAAAGAATTTACCCAATTTTTAGAAGAAGAATTTACTCTTTTATTAGACAGGCAAAAACAGGATATTTCCAAGGGTAATTTTGAAGGCTATGAATTTTTCTTAAAATCCAGACTATGTATGCTTAAACTTATAGAAAAAAATTTTAAATTATTTGTTCAATCTTTAAAATTTTGAGAATGTTAACTTATACCAATTTGTAATCCAAATATTTAACTTGCGCAATTTGCGAGCGAAGCGAAGCAAGCTTAATGATTTTTTTATTATATCTTAAGACTTAGTTCCAAATGCAATTATTACTAAAAAGCCCTCTCTGAGCACGCTTTACTCCACTCCTAATAATATTGCAATTTCTTAATATTATTAGGTTTTAATGTTTAAAATTTTTGATTTAGTGGTATATAGTAAAATAATTATATTTATAATAAAAAGAGAAAGAGAGGGAAAATATGCTTTCAAATCTCGATATAATAATGTTTCGTTCATCGCTTATTTTAAGCATGGGAAAAATAAGACTTTCTCAAGAACCTAATGTTGCAAAAAAAGCTTTTACATTGGCAGAGCTTCTTGTGGTTTTGGTAGTAGTAGGGGTTATCGGAGGTATAGCCATTCCGGCTGTTTATCAGAATATTCAGGATGCTCAGAATAAGACGCAGTGGAAAGCGACTTATTCAATGTTTGCTCAGGCTGTTAGGGAGTTAGCTACAGATAATGGTGGAGATTTAGCAGGAACTTTTACGAATGCTGATGTTTTTAGGGACAAAATTCTTGCTTATATGAACTATGTAAAAAAATGTGATGCTGGAACTCCTGTCGGATCAAACGGTTGTTGGTCTGATATTACTTATAAACTTTCAGGTGAAAATTATTCGTTTATATCTTGGACTAGAGCCGCATTAAATAATGGTGTATTAATGACATCATATATAGCTAGTTCTAGTTGCGCCTCTAATTTAAGTGGAAGAGGAAATACTTGTAGCTTTGTAGGATTTGATGTAAACGGCTTTCAAGGTCCCAATAAAATAGGAAAAGATATATTTGCGTTGTGGGTTTTAAGAGATGGAAATATTTTACCGACAGGAAGTAAAGGAGATTTTTGTTATAATAATCCTGCTAGCTATAGTTGTGATGTAGTTACATATTCAACAAATAATGAGGGTTGGAGCTGCTCTACTGACTACCTAAAGCGCTAATTTAATCCATTTTAAAAAATCCCCCAAAAACAAAAGCTTAATCAATTATCTTTAATTGAATTGATAATTTTTTTCAAAAATACATGAAATATCCAATAATACAAACTATCTGGAAAAAATTTAAAACAATATCCATAAATAAAATTATATAAAGGCGTATAGTTTATAGTATTAGGCGCTTTAGGATCAACTATTGCTCGTGAAAGCACTTTTGCTACATTGGAAAAGGTAGGAATCATTAATTCTAAAATGCTATTTCCCTGTTTTTTTCGCATATAACCCAGATTAACTGATATTATCCTTATTTTTTTATTTTTTTTCCATATAAACCTGAGCGCTCTTAAAACCATATTAAGATATGATTTTGATGCAGGATAAGCTATTGTAGGGAAAAAAATTAAAGGATTTAACGCGCTATACGAAGAAATACCCATAAAAACTCCACCGTATTCCAATAAATGACTTTGAACACCTTCTAAAACATTTCTTAATCCATTAATTCCTACGGAATCTATTTCCCTCCATATATCAAAATCTATAAAATTATCTTTTTTTACATCACTTTTTACACAAGCTGCGTTAAAAATAACATAAATAGGCTCTCCTATTAATTCAGAACATATTGAGGCAATTTTTGAACTACATTCTTCTGAGCTAATGTCTAATTTAATATGTTTATATTTTTCTGTATTTTGCCGGTTATTTTGTATTTCTTTATATTCTGTTCTTGCTATGCCAAAAACTCTAATATTTTTGTATTTTAAAAATTCATTAACTAATTCTGCTCCCAAACCTTTTGAGGAACCGATTATTATTACATTTTTAGTTTTATTATTTTGCATATATATTTAAAAATAAATAACCGTTTGACTCTATAATTTCTTTTTTTCCAAGATTTATTGGCTTTTTAAATATCGGACCATCATATACAAATGTATGATATTCACCATTTTCACCTGAAATATCAATTCCAAGACTTTGAAATTTTTCAATAGTATCAAAATTGAGTGTGCAACCAAGCCAACTTTCATTCATTATATCTTTTTTTACCGCAACAATCATGGCTTTAAATCCATGATTAAGAAATTCGATTACTAATTTGGTTCTATCTATTTGCCACAAAGGAATGATTGCTTCTATTGAAGATTTTTGACATACTGTTTCAACCCATTTTCTGTTGTTTTCAACGTCTATATCTCCAAAAACACCGTGATAAAATTCGTTTTTATGCAATTTTTCAAGAATTTCTAAAAAAACATCTTCATAATCATTCCAGGTTGCTGCGCCAAATTCTATGGGAATTTGCAAAGAGCCTGCCTGAAGTTCAATTAAATCTTTTGATAAACCATGAGAGCGGGAACGATATTTGTCTTCTGTCAGCATGCATAAAAGAGAGCAAATATCATACCCTTTTTCCATTGCCTGAAAAAGAGCGAAACAACAATCTTTGCCTCCACTCCAGGAACAAAATGCTTTGATATTTTTTTCAAGATTATTCATTAAACTTTTCTAATTTTTTTAAATAATAAAAATAAAAAATACCCCCAAGGGAATTCGAATCCCTGCCGCCTCCGTGAAAGGGAGGTGTCCTGGGCCACTAGACGATGGGGGCTTGATAATTAAATTTTAAATGAGTTAATTTAGCTTAACAAAACTATATTGTACTTGTCAACCATATTTTATTATTTTTTTATTTTCTTATTATAATTTTAAAAAAAAATTAACAAAATTTATATATTAAAGACTTGTAAAATAGTATATTCTCTGTAGAATTAAATTTATGTTCTTTATAAAATAAAACTGGAAAAGAACAAAAATAGTAAAAGAGGTATTTATTTAATGTCAAAGGATGTAATTGAGTTCGAAGGTACAATAATAGAATCGCTACCTAATGCCATGTTTCGTGTAAAATTAGAAAATGGTCACATGGTTTTGGCTCATATATCCGGTAAAATTAGAAAAAATTTTATAAGAATTTTGCCAGGTGATAAGGTTAAAATAGAATTAACTCCTTATGATCTGAGTAGAGGAAGAATAACTTACAGAATGAAAGGATAAAAAATTGAAAGTCAGGGCATCTGTAAAAAAAATGTGTGATAAATGCAAAGTAATTCATCGAAAAGGACGCGTTGCAATAATATGCGAAAATCCAAAACATAAACAAAGACAAGGATAAAATTTTTTTTGAGGTAATTAATCTAAAAACTTGGAATAAAAACTTGAATATTTCTTATGTTTTGGTTAACTTATAATTCTTATGAATAAATTATTATTTAAAAATATAGTTTTAAGATTAATAAATAGGAGTGATTAATGGCTAGAATTGCTGGGGTTGATTTGCCGCGTAACAAACGAATGGTAATAGCTCTCACTTATATATATGGAATAGGTCCAAGTCGGGCAAAAGAAATACTTACAAATTGTAATATTTTAGAAGATACTAAAAGCGATAATTTGACAGAAGATGAAATTAACCGTTTGAGAGAGGAAATTGACAAGCATCAGGTAGAAGGCGATCTAAGAAGAGTTGAAGGACTTAATATTAAAAGATTAATGGAAATAAACTCATACAGAGGCATGCGTCATCGTCGAGGACTTCCGGTTCGAGGACAAAGAACAAAAACTAATGCAAGAACCAGACGCGGTAAGAGATCAGGTCCAGTATCAAAGAAAAAATAAAGAACTATTTTAAGGAGAATATAATTAATTATGGCAAAAGCAACCAGTAAAGCTAAAACTAAAGGCAAAGCTAAGGTTAAAAAGAAAGAAAAAAAGAATGTATTACAGGGAAAAGTTCACATTCAATCAACCTTTAATAATACAATTGTTACCTCTACTGACATGCAGGGTAATGCAATAGCTTGGGCAAGTGCTGGTACAACAGGTTTTAAAGGCGCAAGAAAAGGTACTCCTTTTGCAGCGCAATCTGCTGCAGAATCAGTTGCTAAAAAATCAATTGAACAAGGAATGAGAACGGTTGAAGTATTGGTTAATGGTCCGGGTTCAGGCAGGGAAACTGCTATTAGAGCAATTCAGGCAGCAGGTCTTGAAATTACCCTAATAAAAGATGTTACTCCTATTCCACATAATGGTTGCCGTCCGCCAAAGAAACGAAGAGTATAATTTAAATAATAATGGGAGACTATAAAATTGGCTAGATATACAGAGTCAGTATGTAAATTATGTAGAAATGAAGGGCAAAAGCTTTTTTTAAAAGGAAATCGCTGTAATTCTCATAAATGTTCCGTATCAAAACGTCCTTATGGTTCAGGACAACATGGGCAAAACAGAAAAAAATTATCCGAATATGCGCTACATTTAAGAGCAAAACAAAAAGTTCGCAATTCATATTTAGTTCTTGAAGGACAATTCTCAAAATATTTTAAACGAGCAGAACGTAAAAAAGGTGTTACAGGCACTCTTTTATTGCAAATGCTTGAATTAAGGTTTGATAATGTAATTTGTCGGGCTGGACTTTCGTTGGGACGTAAACAAGCAAGGCAGCTTATTAGACACAGACACTTTTTGATTAATGGAAGAATAGTTGATATTCCTTCATATCAATTAAAATCGGGTGATGAAATATGGGTTAAAACAAAAAGTGAAAAAATAATCAAAGATGTTATTGAATCTCAAACTTTAGTAACAGAACCCAAATGGCTAGCTGTAGATAAGTCTAACCTGAAAATAAAAGTTGAATCTTTGCCTGAAAGAGAAGATTTAGACCCTAATATTAAGGAACAACTTATCATTGAATACTATTCTAAATAGAATTTAGGAGGTTTGTAATACCGGTTATGGATTTAAAAATAAGATGCGTTAATACAACAACTGATTCAGATGGTTCTATCTATGGAAAATATGTTATTGAACCATTAGAACGTGGTTATGGTACAACTATTGGTAATTCGTTAAGAAGAGTTCTTCTATCAAGCCTTGAAGGAGCAGCTATAACATCTGTGAGAATTGAAGGTGTTACTCATGAATATACCTCTATTCCGGGTATAGTAGAAGATGTTATTGATATAATGTTAAATTTTAAAGGGCTTGCTGTTAAAACAGAGGATAAAGAAGCTCAACATTTAAGATTAGATATTGAAACACCTGGACCGGTATTAGCTAGCGAAATTCAGCTTCCTGCCGGAGTTAAAATTGTTAATCCTGATTGTCTAATATGCACAATAGCGGAAGGTGGAAGCATACATACCGATATTATTGTAGAAACAGGAAAGGGTTATGTAACCACAGATATATTGAAAGAAAGCAAAGGCAATATGCCTATTGATATGCTTCCAATAGATGCTGCGTTTATGCCGGTAAGAAGAATAAGTTATACTGTAGAAAATACTCGTGTCGGACAAATTACTGACTATGACAAATTAATTCTGGAAATTTGGACTAATGGAAGTATAGATGTTACTGCCGCATTAAGTCAGGCTGCAAACCTTTTGATAGAGCATTTTCTGGCAATAGCTTCCCTGACAGGTCAATCTTCAATGACAGGAGTAACTCCAATATTAACAGAAATAGCTCCAGAAACAACGTCACCCATTATTGGCATTGAAGAGCTTGAACTTTCAGTTAGAGCTTATAACTGTTTGAAGAGAGCAAGCATTAATTCTTTAACTGATTTATTACAAAAATCAGAACATGATTTATTAAGTATTAAGAATTTTGGTAAAAAATCTTCTGACGAAGTAATAGAAAAATTAAATGCTTTTGGATTGCAATTACAGCCAAATCCAGAATTAACCGAAGAAGAATTAAAAGAATTAAAAGAAATAAAGAGTTAATTAATTAAGGAATAAAATAAATGAGACACCAGTGTAAAAGACATAAATTAGGAAGACCGCAAGATCAAAGAAAAGCTCTTTTAAGGTCTTTGGCGACTTCATTATTTATACATGATGAAATAAGAACCACAATGGCTAAAGCAAAAGCATTAAAACCATATATAGAACATATTATTACACTTGCTAAAAAAGGCGATCTTCATTCAAGAAGACAAGCTTTGAAATTTATATATGATAATTCGATAAAAGGTTTTATCTGTTCAGAATGTGGGAAATCTTCAGGTATTGATACTCCTACTAAAGAAGATAAATGCGAATGCGGCGGTAAATTAGTTGCTAAAACGGTTCTTCGTAAAATATTTTCAATAATTGCCCCAAATTACTCTACTAGAAACGGTGGGTATACAAAAATTTTCAGAATGCCGCCAAGACGTGGAGATGCTTCTGAAATGGCGCTGATTCAACTGGTATAAATATATAAAAATGAATAATGAATAAAAATAATTTAATAAATAAAGAAGGTTTTTTCAGATATGCCATGAAAGTGGAATATCTGGGAAGTTTATATGCCGGTAGCCAAAAACAACCTGAGCAGCGAACAATCCAGTCAGAATTAGAAGCGGCTTTGGCTATTTTAATAAAACAGGAAACAAAAACTGTTTTTTCCGGAAGAACAGATAGCGGCGTTCATTCAAAAGGACAAATCGTACATTTTGATTCACCCTTTAAAATAGATACTTATCGTTTTTTGTATTCTCTAAATTCTTTATTGCCACAAGATATAAGTATAAGTATAATTAAAGAAACTGATTCTGAATTTCATAGTCAGAAAAGCGCTTTATCCAGATGGTACAGATATATTATAAATAATAGACCTCAACGGTCTGTCTGGCTAAAACAATCTGTTCAAATTCAAAAAAAGCTTAATATTAAAGAAATGAATAAGGCTTTGAGTTATTTAACAGGAAAGAATGATTTTAGCAGTTTTAAAAGTTCAAACAGCAAAAATCCTGCCAGCGAATGTATAATGTATTTTGCTAAATGCAAATCAAAAGCAGGCATTATTATTATTGATTTTGTGGCTAACAGATTTTTGTATAACATGGTTAGAATAATAGTTGGAACATTAATAAACATAGGAAAAGGAGTATTTCCGGCAGATCATATGCTGGAAGTTTTAAATTTCAAGGATCGCACAAAAGCAGGCACTACAGCTAAAGCTGATGGTCTGATTTTTATGTTTGTTGATTATGGCGAAAAATATAATTCTCAAATTTATAATGGTTTTAATAATTTTGTTAATAAAATAAATAAGGAGGCTGTGTATAATGAAAACATTTTCTGCAAAGCCCTGTGAAATAGAAGCAAAATGGTATGTGATTGATGCGGAAGGCAAAGTTTTAGGTCGTCTGGCAACAATGATTGCTAATATTTTACGTGGCAAGCATAAACCACAATATACTTCACATATAGATACCGGGGATTTTGTGATAGTAATTAACGCTGATAAAATTAAAGTAACCGGAAAAAAAGAAACAGATAAAATTTATTATCATTATACTGGTTATCCAGGAGGTCTTCGGTCAATCAAATATAAGGATTTGATTTCAAAGCATCCGACCAGAGCATTGGAAAAAGCTGTTCGAGGTATGATTCCTCATAATTCTCTTGGGGATAAACAATTTAAAAAGCTTAAAATTTATACGGGAACAGAACATCCTCATCAAGCACAGCTGCCTGTTGAATATAAGGAATTGGAGGTTATTAGATAATGGAAACTACTGAAAATCGTGGAGTAGGTCGTAGAAAAACTGCTACAGCACGTGTAAAGCTTGTTTCAGGCAAAGGTAGAGTTTTTATTAATAACAGGACATTAAAGGATTATTTTGGAAGTCGCGCAGCTTTTGAAATGATGATTTATCAGCCTCTTGTGTTAACGCAAAATGAAACCAAATTTGATGTTCGGGTAAAAGTAATTGGCGGAGGCATAAGTTCACAAGCCGGAGCAATAAGACATGGCATATCAAGAGCTCTTTTGCAGGTGAATGAAGAAAATAAAATAATTTTACGGTCAGAAGGACTTTTGACTAGGGATGCCAGAGTTAAAGAGCGTAAAAAATATGGACGCAAACGCGCCAGAAAACGCTTCCAATTCTCCAAACGCTAGTGGCTAACATTCTTAGGCTTCCAATCATTCCCGAGCAGGAATGATTGATGACGATATGGAGGTGCCTCAGGCACATGAAAATTTTATTAGCATCTGCTGAAGTAACTCCTTTTGCAAAAGTAGGCGGTTTGGCTGATGTAGCAGGGAGTTTATCAAAAACTATAAAAAAATCAGGACACGATATTCGTGTTATATTACCTTGCTATGGCTCTATAAATCAGGATAAATATCATCTGGAAGATGTTTTTAATTCTCAAATTACTATAAAATTTGGAAATAAAAATGTTCCTGTTTCTCTTAAACAGGCAAAAATACCAAATTCCGAGGTTATAGCATATTTTGTGGTTAATAATGAGTATTTTGGTTCTCATAGTGAAATATATCCTAAAAAAATTCATGCTGAATTTGAACAGGAAAGATTTATTGTTTTAGGTATTGCAACTCTAAAATTAATGGAAAAAATTGATTTTAAACCGGATATAATACATTGCAATGATTGGCATACAGCAAATATACCCGTTTATTTGAAAAATCAAAAATTTTCAGACAGTTTAAAGTTTTATAAAGATGCGGCAATAGTTTATAGTATTCATAATCTTGCTTACCAGGGAATATTTAATAAAAATATTCTTGAATTTGCTAATCTTGATCCTGGTGAAGTATTTAAAATAGACGGACTTGAATTTTATGGCGATATTAACTGGATGAAAGGTGGAATCATCTACTCTGATAAGATAAACACTGTTTCTAAAAAATATATGGAAGAAATTCAAACTCCTGAGTTTGGAGAAAAACTTGATGGTTTGCTAAGGGCTAATAATCATAAATTAACCGGTATATTAAACGGTATTGATTATGAAGTATGGGATCCGAAAATTGATCCTTTAATACCGTCAAATTATTCTGTTGAAAATTTATCAGGAAAAAAAGCCTGTAAAAAAACTTTACAAAAAGAAATTAATTTGGAACAAAAATCGGATATTCCTTTAATTGGCTTGATTTCCCGATTGGTTGAGCAAAAAGGACTGGATTTACTTGCTGCAATTACGCCTGATTTAAAAAAACTCAAACTACAGCTTGTAGTTCTTGGAACCGGTGAAGAAAAATATGAAATGCTTTTTAAAGATTTAAACAAAATATCAAAAAATATTAAGACAGTAATTGGTTTTGACTCAAAATTGGCGCAAAAAATTTATGCGGGCTGTGATATGTTTTTAATGCCCAGTAAATTTGAACCGTGTGGGTTAGGTCAGTTAATATCTCTAAAATATGGCACTATTCCAATAGTTAGAAAAACTGGCGGATTGTCTGATACTATTATTGATTATAATAGCGATAATTTAACAGGAAACGGTTTTGTTTTCGAAGAGTATGATTCTGATAAACTTCTTGATGCTATTAAAAATGCTTTAAAAATTTTCAAAAATAAAAAAAATTGGGAACAGTTAGTTAAAAGGGCTATGAATAATGATTTTGGTTGGGAAACAAGTGCTCGTGAGTATTTAAAGCTTTATGAAGGAGCTATACTCAACTAAAAAAGGAAAATAGTTGCATTATGCCTGAAATGAGAAGAAACCCAATAACAAAAAGCTGGACAATAATTGCCACTGAAAGAGCTAAAAGACCGGAAAGACCTTTAATTGACAATAAATTAACTGATGAAAAAATTATTGAAGAAATTACTTATGAGAAAAAATGTTTTTTTTGTTTAGGGAATGAACACACTACTCCTCCTGAGGTTTTTGCATATAGAGATAATCATACTCTGCCAAATACTCCCGGCTGGTCTCTTAGAGTCGTGCCAAATAAATTTGCGGCTTTAAATCTTGAGCAGGAATTTCATGTAAAACAGGAAAATTCTTTAAAAGTCAGCAGTCATGCTGCCGGAGTAGCAGAAGTTGTCATAGAATCGCCTCATCATTCAAAAAATCTCGCTTTATTTCAGCCAACTCAGGTTGAAGATGTTTTAAAAGCTTATAAAGAACGTTTTTTAAGTATTTCTCAAAAAAAGACTATTAAATATATTTTACTTTTTAAAAATAATGGCGTTGAAGCAGGAGCAAGTCTTGCGCATCCTCACAGTCAGATAATTGCAACGCCTGTAATTCCTGTTAATATTTCTGAAGAGCTGATCGGAGCGAATGATTATTTTGAATCAACAGGAAGATGTGTATATTGTGATATGATGAAAATGGAAATTAAAGATAAATCAAGAATAATCTATGAAAGTGAAAATTTTGTCTCGTTTGCTCCTTATGCTTCGAGGACACCTTTTGAAACCTGGATTATGCCCAAATTTCACAGCTCTAAATTTCAGGATTTAGATGATATGCAAATTCAGGATTTGGCAAAAATTTGGAAGCATACTTTGTATAAAATTTATGTGGGATTAGAAAATCCTCCTTATAATTATTTTATACATACTTCCCCTACACAAAAAAATACGGATAAATATTATCACTGGCACATGGAACTGATCCCAAAATTAACTATAGCAGCCGGATTTGAACTTGGAACTGGTATATATATTAATATTGCGATTCCGGAAGATTGCGCTGAATTTTTAAGGGAATTTTAAGAGAATTGGAGCATTATTTAGTATTATATTTTTTTATTGGTTTATATATAATATTAAAAGAAGCTGAAATTCTTAAAGATTTATTAAAATAATTAATATTGGAGATAAAATATTATGATAAATAGTGTTGTATTAGTTGGAAGAGCAGGACAAGACCCTGAAATGAAGTATTTTGAATCCGGTAAAGTTAAAACCGCATTTTCAATAGCTGTAAATAGGTGGTCTAAAGAGGGTGAACGTACTGACTGGTTTAATATTGAACTATGGGACAAAAATGCTGAAATTGCCGGAGAATATGTTCGCAAAGGCAGACTTGTCGGAATAGAAGGCAAGTTAGACGTAAGTCATTGGACTGATCTTGACGGCACTAAAAGAGAAAGATTCTTTATCAGAGCTAATAATTTACGTTTATTAGGAAGTAAAAAAGAAGAAAATTCGGCTGAGTAGTGATTATGACTTTAAAAACAGGCACTATCGGAATAATTTCTGATGATCTGACCGGAGCTAATGATACAGCCTTACAATTTCATTTAAGCGGCTGTAATACACAAATATTATTTGATTATTCAATTGCGCCGGAAGGAAAAGCCAATACACAAGCCTGGGCAATTAGCACAGAAACAAGAAATATTGATGCTCAAAGCGCTGCTAAAATCGTAAGTAAAGCAACCAGACTTCTTATGGATAACTTAAATATAGAATATTTGTATAAAAAAATAGATTCGACTTTAAGAGGTAATGTTGCTCAGGAATCTTTAGCTGTTATTAATGCTGTAAATTGGGATGCTGCTGTTATAGTTCCGGCTTTTCCTGCTGAAGGCAGGACTACTGTCGGAGGATACCATTTATTAAAAGGGGTTCCAATTGAAAGAACTGAAGTTGCAAGAGATCCGCAATCTCCGATTTATGAATCACATATACCCACCTTGCTTAAACAGCAGATAGACAATCCTGATCTTGTTTCTCATATTCAGTTAACAACTGTTATGAAAGGCGCTGGTCCTATTTTAGTAGAACTTCAGGAGTTAATTAAAAAAAATAAAAAATTAATTGTTATAGATGCTGTCTCAACTACAGATATGGAGCAAATTGCTTTGGCTATTGAAAAATCCAATTTTAATATTTTGCCATGCGGTTCTGCCGGCTTGGCTCAAGCTATTACAAAATTTTGGCTGCCTGAGATGAAACATCAGCATATTACTAAAGTCCTACCTTCTTTACCAATACTTATAATAGTAGGAAGCGCAACGAATATTACCAAAACTCAAATAAAAAAATTAATGGAATCAGATGAATTTGAGCCATATATTATTGGTCTTGATCCTAAAAATCTTTTGATTGATCCTCCAAATGAGTTAATCGACAGAATTATAAATGATCTTGGTTCTAATGAAATAGTTTTAGTGCATTCTGCTCCTTTGGAAGGAGATATTAATGAAATTTTTGAGTATGCCAATCAGCAGGGAGTGCAAACAGAAAATCTTCCTGGCATTGTTAGCGATTATCTTGCTAATTTAACTCAAAAAGTTGTAAACAGACATAATTTGATACTTGTGTTAATAGGCGGAGAAACTTCCTATAAATGCTGTAATGCAATAAACAGCAAACATCTTCAATTAATTGATGAAGTTGATCCGGTAATTCCTTTGTGTCTGGATCATAAAGCTCAGTGGATAGTTACAAAATCAGGAAATCTCGGCACTCCAAACACTTTAATCAATATTCTCAAATACTTTAAAAAGCATCAAGAAGCAAAATAATTCAATAACCTTGTTTTTAACAGTATTATCTGATGGACTTAAAATAAAAAATTTGTTATAATTTCAGATATATTTTAAGTGGGTAACAATAAATTTTATACACCCACCCTTTACCCCTCCCTCGAGGGAGGGGAACTAGATTAGGATAGGGCTATGCCCTACACCAAACTCTTTTTTTAAAAGGTGAAAATTTATTGTTCATTACTTAACAGAGTAAGAGGGGAATTTTATGACAATTAAAAATTATAATGAACTATCAAAATGGATAGAAAAGAAAAAATTTCAAAAAAGAATACATGAATTATCAAAAAAATACGAAGGAAAAAAAGTAATTTTATATGGAGCAGGTTTGCTAGCTTCTGTAATGCTTGATCAGTATGATCTATCCACATTAAATATAATAGGAGTGGCTGATATCAGATTTTTCGACGGAGAAATTGATTTTAAGGGTTATAAAGCAATATCGCCGTTTAATATTTCTGATTATACCCCTGATGTTATTTTGATAGCTAATTACAATAGCTATGATGTAAAAGATTTTTTGAAAGAAAATGTGCTTCAGGAATTAGGAAAAATTTCCATAGAGTCAATTGTTAAGAAAAATTTTAAAGAAAAAATAGAAGAATTTTTAGTTGAATTGTCTAATTCTCTATAGAATTAGACAAAAATCAGCTAAAAATTTTATGGATCTAAACCTTTTGGTTGATGGATATTAAAAAAAATTAAGATAATGTATATAACAGATATAAAAAATAAAACATTAGTTAATATTTCTTAATAAATAAGATTTTTTGAACAATTTT
>JAZDPZ010000069.1:0-4173 GCA_043797105.1 bacterium
CTTACAATATTATTTTTAATAAAGCAAGTTTTTTTAAAATAAAACAATAAAATAATAAAGTAAACAATAGATATTACAATATTGTAATATTATTAATATAATTGAGTAGTAATCAATCTTTTCTCTCTTTCCACTTCGACAATTAACGCGTATTCTGATGGTAATACAACTTATACTTTGTGGCAAATAATTGTTCATTGCCTTTTAAAACACTGTATTTTACAATCGTTTCATCTTTTTCTGCGCAAAAAATAATACCAATTGTGGGGGTTATCGCCTTCTGTCTTTTTAAGGTCATCAAACATTTTAATATACATGTCCATTTGGCCAGTATCCTGGTGAGTCAACTTTGTGGTCTTTAAATCAAATATTATAAAACATTTAAGTATATAATTATAAAAACCCAAATCTATATAAAAATGGCTGGTTTCCGTACTGATTCTAAATTATCTTCCTACAAAAGAGAATCCTTTTCCGAGTTCTAATAGAAATTGCTGTAAGTTTTGAATTAAGGCTGTTTCTATTTGCTGTTCATTTACACGAATAGGTTCTGTTATATTCAAAAATTCAAAGACATAAGGATCTTTTATAAAATCATTGAGGTTGATTTTTTCAAGAGTTTTACTATGAATTATTGCTTCATGTTTGTTTTAGGAAGATAAAAGTCTCTCATAATAAAAAGTATTTATATTTCTTTCCAGAGTGCGGGTACTCCACTTTTGTTCGGAGCATTCTTTCTCGTAATATTGTCTTGCGTTTGGATTTTCTACCCTCATTATTGAGCGATAATGAGTCCATGTCAATTCCCTACGCACTGCGGAGGGTTTTTGATCTCCTGGGAAAGTTAGATAAAATTTCCTAAAATTTTCAAGGTTAGCCACTGAAAACCCTTTACCAAACTCGCCTGACAAAGCTTTTGATAATTCTTTTAGTATACCTTCTCCATAAGCAGCCCCTTTTTTACCATCTTGCTCTTCTTTAACTATGCGCTTTCCTACGTTCCAATAGGCTTCAACCATAAAAAATTTATAGCAGAAAAAGATTTTTGTCTTGCAATATGTATTTTTTTTAAAACATCAGTAATTAATGAAGCTTTTATTGTGCTACTCATATGTGAACCTTATATTAAATGATGAACTATATATTTACATTTTAATCTTTCAATACAGATGAGAAAAGAGCCGTTATTTTTGGTGTCTAATCAGGTTAGTATTCTCAGGGCAGGTGGGGGGTAATTAGTTTGAATATTATATCGGGATGTCTATTCAGTTTTTATTAAAACTAGTTTTTCGACGCTGGTACAAATAATGCTTTATAAACAACAGAGATCGGTTACGGTTTGAGATTAAGCTGTTTTTTGAACAAAATTCTTTGACAAAATTAGCCCTGCTAAAATTAGGACTATATTATATGCTCCGTTGACCTGTTGTTTTCGGAGCATACATGCATGGCTTCTACTACTTCAAGTGTTATTCAAGTTGGGTAAAAACCTTTAAAAATCACTGAGCTTTGGTGCGTATCCCACCCTTATCTATATTCCTCTTTTGGTAAAAATTCTATTCCTTTATTTGCAATAATCCTATTCCAAGGTATACATAAATTCTATTCCTTAATATTATTTATAGATAAAACGGATGATGTTATTATGATGATTAAAAGAGATATAGAAGAGTATGTATTAAAAATGGCAAAACAATACCCAGTGGTAGCTATTATAGGAGCCAGACAAACAGGTAAAACAGTATTATCGCAAAAATTATTCCCGGATAAAAAATATGTAAATTTTGAAGATCCTCTATTAAGAAGCATCTTTGAAATAGATCCTATAAGCTTTTTAAAAAAATATGAAGAGGGAGGGATTTTTGATGAAATTCAAAACGTTCCGGTTTTATTTTCCTATTTGCAAATCCTGGCCGATAAAAACAGTAAGCCAGGACAATTTATAATTACAGGTTCACAGAATCTCCTGATAAGTGAAAAAATATCGCAAAGCCTTGCTGGAAGAGTAAGCATTATAGAACTTCTTCCTTTTTCAAACAGTGAATTAGCTCGTTCAAAAATGTCAAAAAGCACAAAAGCTCTTTCTTTGATTTATGGTTCTTATCCACCTGTATATGACAAAAATTTAGACCCTGCAGATTGGTACAAAAATTATATAAATGCATATGTTCAGAAAGATATAAAGCAAATCCTGAAAATCAGACGCATTAAGACATTTATAAAATTTTTAAAATTGTGCGCTCATAATGCAGGTCAGCTTTTTAACATTCACAGAATTTCTACGGAAACAGGAGCGGATAAGAAAACCATAGCTTCCTGGCTGGGGCTTCTTGAACAAACATATATTATTTATTTTCTATACCCGTATTATAAGAATTATAAGAAGCGCCTGATAAAAACTCCCAAGCTATATTTTTATGATACTGGGGTGTTGTGTAGTTTGCTAAATATCTGTGAGCTGAACAGTGACTCTATTTCTGGAGAACTATTTGAAAACTGGGTCATTTCCGAAATTAAGAAAGAAATTGTAAATCATAATAAACACTCGGAGCTTTATTTCTGGCGAGATAGTGTAGGGGAAGAAATAGATTTGATTATAGAAACAGGAAAAAAACTTGTGCCTGTCGAAATAAAGCTTTCCAGCACACCCAAACCTGATTTTGCAAAATTTCTATTTAAATGGCAGGATATATGTACAGACAAAATTGAGCACGCAAATATTATTTTTGGCGGAGATGAAGAAGTTCAATTAAAAAACATCCGATACCTACCATGGAATAATATTAGCAAGATTATTGATATATAGTTTATAAAAGTACACTTTAATAAATAATTAAAAGAAAAATCATTAAATAGTTTGTAAAAGTATTTAAATTGATATATAAATATTTGTAGAAGGTGTAGTACATAAATAAACAAAAATAGGTGCTTAAAATGGGTAAAGAAAAAATTCTTCATTTGGATAAAGAATATTTATCATTTTTCTCGGAATTGAAAGAACAAATAAAGACTAGGCAAATCAGAGCTGCTCTAGCTGTCAATAGAGAAGTAATAGAGCTTTATTGGCATATTGGGAAACAGATTATTGAAAAACAAAAAAACGCTAAATGGGGAAGTGGGCTCCTGGATCAGCTTTCGAAAGATTTAAGAAACGAATTCAAAGGAATGGGAGGTTTTTCCACGGACAATTTAAAGCGAATGAAGTTGTTTGCTGAAGAATACACAGATACAGCAATTAGGGAACAGTCTGTTCCCCGATTACCTTGGGGGCACATTATTTTCTTAATGAAGAAAATCAAAAATATAACCAAGAGAGAATGGTATGCTCAAGAGAGCATAGAGAACGGTTGGTCTCGTTCAATATTGGCTATGCAGATGGAAACAGGATTATATGAAAGGCAAACCTTACAAGAAGGGAAAAGTTCTAATTTTAAGAAAAATCTTCCCCCGATTCAATCTGATTTAGCGGAAAAGATGTTAAAGGATCCTTATTGTTTTGATTTTTTAACTGTGGGAAGTGAAGCCAAAGAAAGGGAAATAGAACAGGCCTTGGTTGATCATATAAAGCGATTTTTGTTAGAGCTGGGGCAGGGGTTTGCTTTTGTTGGAGCACAAGTGCCAATTGATGTAGGAGGCGAAGAATTTTTCATTGATTTATTGTTCTACCATATAAGATTGAAATCATATATTGTGATAGAGCTCAAAGCAAAAAAGTTTAAACCAGAACATTTAGGACAAATTAGTTTTTATTTGGCTGCTGTTGATAGAGATATATGCGATTCCAAAGACAATAAAACAATTGGTATATTACTATGCAAAGAAAAAAATAAAGTTGTAGCCGAGTATGCTCTTGGAAATATAAGTGCTCCCATTGGAGTATCAGAATACCAGTTAACAAAAGCTATTCCGGAAAATCTAAAAACGGAACTTCCAACTATAGAGGAACTGGAAGCAGAATTGAACGATCGTCACTCTTAAAAGAAGAGCACAATGAACTACAAAATTTTTGGTTATATCCGCATTTCTTCAAAGGATCAGAGCATTGCCAGACAGATGGCCGCAATGAAGGAATTAATCCACGACGAAAGAAATATCTTTATTGACACAATGTCAGGGAAGGACTTTAAGAGGCCTGAATATGAAACGCTAAAACGAATAATCAGGGGAGGGGAT